>JBJTWS010000049.1:0-11094 GCA_046081905.1 Synechococcus sp.
CCTCGAGCGGCGGCTGCTCTACACGGCGCTCACCCGGGCCCGCCGCCGGGCCCTGCTGATCAGCGCCAGCGAGCAGAAGGGAGGCGAACGGGCATCCAACGATGCCCCCGCCTAGGGTTCGAAGCCCCGTTCCGCGCTCCGCTGTCGCGCCTCCGATGGTGTCCTCGTCGCCACCAGAACGCCCCCAGCGCACCCAGCGTCCCTTGGGCTGGTTCGAAACCCTCAGCGACGGCGAGGGTTACCTGGTCAAACGGCTGATGATCAGCGCCGGCCGGCGCATCAGCCTGCAGCGGCACCGGCATCGCTGCGAGCACTGGGTGGTGGTGGGCGGCGACGGCCTGCTCGATTGTGATGGCCAGCAGCTGGCCGCCAGCGCCGGGGTGACCCTGTTCATCCCCTGCGGTGCCATGCACCGGGCCAGCGCCGGCTCCCACGACCTGCTGATCGTCGAGGTTCAGCGCGGCGACAGCCTCTGCGAGAGCGACATCGAGAGGTTTGAGGATGACTTCGGCCGAGTGATAGAATTTAAATTCAGCCTTTGATTTAAGGCACCGGCAGCAGGGCTTGATCGCCCCGGAACCATGTGAGTGATCGGCTTTTCGATCACTGCTCAGGATCGTTCCTCGGTTTATATCCACGGGTTGCTGTCAGCCTGCGTTGAAGGATTCAACAGGCCCTCGACAAGGCCCAGCGTCCGTGCAACTTTCCATCGAAAACGACATCCAATCGGATGCCGTCGTGATCTCGCCTGCCCCAGAAACCCAGATCCCCCCAGACAGCGAGGCCGGCAGCACTGCCAGCCCCTCGCCCGACAGTGCCTGCAGCAGCTCCACTGGCGGCACCGCCGACAGCCAGCCCACCTGCGACCTGCCTGCGAGCGCCAGCCCCGAGGCAGCAGCGAAGGCCTCGGGCTTCCTGAGCTTCGGCCTGTCGGCCCCGATCCTCGAAGGGCTCGAGACGATCGGCTTCCAGGAGCCCTCTCCGATCCAGAAGGCCGCCATCCCCGAGCTGCTGCTCGGGCGCGATCTGGTCGGCCAGGCGCAGACCGGCACCGGCAAGACCGCGGCCTTCGCACTGCCGCTGCTGGAGCGGCTCGATCCACGCCAGCGCACGCCCCAGGTGCTGGTGCTCACCCCCACCCGCGAACTGGCGATGCAGGTGGCTGAAGCGATCAGCGGCTTCGCGGCGCGGATGCCCTCGGTGAAGGTGCTGCCGGTCTACGGCGGCGCTGATTTCCGCGAGCAGATCCAGCAGCTGCGCCGCGGCGTCCAGATCGTGGTCGGCACGCCCGGCCGGGTGATGGACCACATGCGCCAGGGCACCCTCGACCTCTCCAACCTGCGGGCGCTGGTGCTCGATGAGGCCGATGAAATGCTCCGCATGGGCTTCATCGACGATGTGGAGTGGGTGCTGGAGCAGCTGCCCAGCGAGCGCCAGGTGGTGCTCTTCTCCGCCACGATGCCGGCCGAGATCCGCCGGATCTCGCACAACTATCTCCGCGAGCCGGCGGAGGTGACGATCCGCACCAAGGCCTCCGACGGCGGCCGCATCCGGCAGCGCTATCTGATGGTGCACGGCCCCCACAAGCTGCCGGTGCTGCAGCGGGTGCTGGAGGCCGAATCGAGTGAGGGCACGATCATCTTCGCCCGCACCAAGGCGATCACCCTCACGGTGGCGGAATTCCTCGAGGGCCATGGCTACGAGGTGGCCGTGCTGAACGGCGATGTGCCCCAGGCCCAGCGGGAACGCACGATCGAGCGGCTCAAGGACGGCCGGGTCGACGTGCTAGTGGCCACGGACGTGGCCGCCCGGGGCCTCGACGTGGAGCGCGTCAGCCTGGTGGTGAACTACGACATGCCGTTCGACGGCGAGGCCTACGTGCACCGCATCGGCCGCACGGGCCGGGCCGGCCGAAGCGGCGAGGCGATCCTCTTCCTCACCCCCCGGGAGCGCCGCTGCCTCGGGGGCCTGGAGCGGGCCGTGGGCCGCAGCATCGAGGCGATGGAGGTGCCCAGCAACGCCACCATCAACCAGAACCGCCTCGATCGGCTGCGGCAGAAGCTGAGCACCAGCCTGGCCAACCCGGTGGGCAGCGAGGAGGAACGGGCCCTGCTGAGCGAGATCCTGCAGCGGGTGGCCCAGGAGCACGGCGTCAGCAGCGACGACCTCGCCCTGACGGCCCTGCAGATGAGCCTGGCCGGCAAGCCGTTGCTGCTGCACGGCGAGGAACAGTGGAACCAGCCGCCCGCCAGCCGCGGTCCCGGACGGGATAGCCGGCGCGACGGGCTGCGGGAGCGCGACGGCGCCGCTCCCCGCCGCACGATCGAGCGGCGACCTGGCCGCGAGGGCGTGCGCTCCGCCGCCCCCCGCCAGGAGGCCGCTCCCCCCGACGCGGACATGGACCGCTTCCGCATCGAGGTGGGCTGGCGCGACCGGGTCAAGCCGGGGAACATCGTGGGCGCCATCGCCAACGAGGCCGGCATCGCCGGGCGGATGATCGGCCGCATCCAGATCTTCGATGCCCACAGCACCGTGGACCTGCCCAAGGGGATGCCGCCGAACGTGTTCGAGAACCTGCGGCGGCTGCGGATCATGAACCGCGAACTGCAGATCTCGCGGCTCTCCTGATGGCGAAGGCCGGGGCGTCACCGCCCCGGCCCAGGGATCACAGGGTCAGGGGACGATGACGCGGTGCGTCCGACGTCCCCCGCCGCTCAGGCGCACAGGCCGGTCACGTCCCGGCTGGAGAGCACGCTGATCTCCGCCACCGAAAGCCGCTCCACGGCGGCGATCAGGGAGGGCTGAACCTCAGAAGACTCCACACCCACAAGGCTGTGGAGCAGATCGAAACGGTCCTGGGCAGCGAGCTCGCCGTCGTCACTCCACGCCAGGCTCCAGGGAACGGGGGCTGTCATCGGATGGGGGCTGGATCAGGATTCGCTGACAATGGGACAGTAGACGGCGGAGGGCGTGGTTCTTCCAATTCCCTTCCGCTGTTCTTCACGCTTCTCCATCCGCAGCGCCCCCCGAGCCGGTCCGATCCCCCTGGCGCAGTAGGGTGTGGGGGATTCCCAGGCTTTCAGGCTCCCTTCGGCGCGCTCAGCAGGTTCCGACCGCCCGGTCCTCCACCACGGTCGCCGTTGTCTCATCGGCAGTCCCACTGGCATTCCCAGGGAAGCGCGGCTTCCTTCGAATCAGTTCCAGGTCCAGCTCACTGAATGACCATCTACGTCGGAAACCTCTCGTTCCAGGCCGAACGCGAGGATCTCCTTGATCTCTTCGGCCAGTACGGAGAAGTTCGCAACTGCAGCCTGCCCCTTGATCGCGAAACCGGCCGCAAGCGGGGCTTCGCCTTCGTGGAGCTCAGCGACGATGCCGCCGAACAGCAGGCCATCGACGACCTTCAGGACGTCGAGTGGATGGGCCGCATGATCCGCGTCAACAAAGCCACCCCCCGCGAAGGCGGTGGTGGTGGTGGCGGCGGCCGCGGTGGCTACGGCAACCGCGGTGGCGGCGGTGGCGGTGGCGGTGGCGGCGGCGGCTATGGCGGTGGTGGCGGCGGCAACCGCTGGTGATCGCCTCGGGGAAGCCTCGGCTTCCCTGCACCCCACCATCCCTCCACGTCCCAGAGAAAGACCCCGGAAGGTCCATGCGCGGATCCTCCGGGGCTTGCTGTTGAGATCGGGATTTGCTAGCCACCTCTGCAGTTTGGCTGTGGGTGCTGCCAGCAGGTGAAGCTCAGCTTGCCCCTGCTCCTACGGGTTGCACCGACCGGAGCAGGGGGAACCAAAGTCCGGATCCCGTACCGCGCGGCTGAATCCCGAATTCAGAGCTCCTGCAGATCGAGTTCACCGATCTGCAGCTCGTGCAGCTGATCGGCCTGGTAGGCACGGCGCCGCAGCTCGGAGCCGGGGCAAGGGGCCAGGGGTTCGCCCTCGCGGCTCTCCGGCAGGGCAGCGCGCAGATGGTGACGGCGCACCTTGGCCGTCCAGCGGTGGAATCGATTGAAGGCTCGGCTTCTGGACATGGGTGGTCTCCCGGAAGGGATGTCTTCGGTCTAGGCCCGGCTTCCCCCTGGAATCCGTTCGGCGTAAACATCTTCACCGCCTTCCGGCGTCCCCGCTCCCCCCGCGCCTCCGTCACCATGGCCCGCTCCGGCCCCGGTCCCGCCCTTCCCCGCCTGTTGCACGCCCTGCGCCCCCACCGCCGCCTGGTGTGGCTGGCGGCCGGCTGCTCGGTGCTCAACAAGCTCTTCGATCTCGCCCCGCCGGTGCTGATCGCCCTGGCGGTGGATGTGGTGGTGAAACAGCAGCAGTCGTGGCTGGCCGAGCTGGGCATCACCACCGTGCCCCACCAGCTGTTCGTGCTGGCGGGGCTCTCCTTCGTGATCTGGACCGCGGAATCGGCCTTCGAATACCTCTACGGCCTGCTCTGGCGCAACCTGGCCCAGACGGTGCAGCACGAGCTGCGCCTCGAGGCCTACGACCACCTCCAGCGGCTGGAGATGGCCTTCTTCGAAGCGGGCAGCAGCGGGCGCCTGCTCACGATCCTCAACGACGACATCAATCAGCTCGAGCGCTTCCTCGACCACGGCGCCAACGAGATCCTGCAGCTGATCACCACCGTGCTGGCCGTGGGCGGCGCCATGGTGTGGCTCTCCCCCGGCGTGGCGGGGGTGTCGTTCCTGCCGATCCCGGTGATCCTCTGGGGCTCGCTGCGGTTCCAGCGCCGCCTCGCCCCCCGCTACCAGGCCGTGCGCGAGAAGGCCGGCGACATCGCCAGCCGCCTCTCCAACAACCTCGGTGGCATGCTCACGATCAAGGCCTATGTGGCCGAGGACTGGGAGAACGCCCGCCTCCGGGAGCAGAGCGAGGCCTACCGCCAGAGCAACCGCCGGGCGATCCGCTACTCGGCCGCCTTCGTGCCGCTGATCCGCTTCGCGATCCTCTTCGCCTTCCTGGCGATCCTGCTGGTCGGTGGTCTGCAGGTGTGGCGCGACTCCCTCGGCGTGGCGGCCTACACATTCCTCGTGTACATCACCCAGCGGCTGCTGTGGCCCCTCACCACCCTGGGCCGCACCCTCGACGACTACCAGCGGGCGATGGCCTCCACCCAGCGGGTGCTCGACCTGCTGGCCACGCCCATCGCCATCCCCGGCGGCAGCCTGCCGCTGCCCCGCGACCGCGTGCGGGGTGCCATCCGCTTCGAGGGGGTGGGCTTCGGCTATGCCGGCCGCGAGCGGCTGCTGCATCAGTTCTCGCTGGAGGTGCCCGCCGGATCCACGATCGGCATCGTGGGGGCCACCGGCTCAGGCAAGAGCACGATCGTGAAGCTGCTGCTGCGGCTCTATGAGCTGCAGGAGGGCCGGATCCTGCTGGATGGCCATCCGATCGAGAGCCTCCGCCTCAACGACCTGCGCCACGCCATCGGCCTGGTGAGCCAGGAGGTGTTCCTCTTCCACGGCAGCGTGGCCGAGAACATCGCCTACGGCAGCTTCGACGCCCCCCGGCAGGCGATCGAGCGGGCCGCGGCCCTGGCGGAGGCGGCCGGCTTCATCGAAGCGCTGCCCCACGGCTACGACACCGTGGTGGGAGAAAGGGGCCAGCGGCTCTCGGGCGGCCAGCGCCAGCGGATCGCCCTGGCCCGGGCCATTCTCAAGAATCCGCCGGTGCTGATCCTCGATGAGGCCACCGCCGCGGTGGACAACGAAACCGAGGCGGCCATCCAGCGCTCCCTCGACCGCCTCACCGCCGACCGCACCACGCTGGTGATTGCCCACCGGCTCAGCACCGTGCGCCACGCCGACCGGATCGTGGTGATGGAACAAGGCCGGCTGGTGGAGAGTGGCACCCACGACCAGCTGATCGCCGCCAACGGCGCCTATGCCGGCCTCTGGCGGGTCCAGGCCGGACTTCGGCCCGAGGAGGCCCTCCCCATGGGCGCGTGACATAAGTTTTCCAACATGAAGACACCTGCGGCGCAGCGCCGTCCCAAGCGAGGTCAGCGGGGGCCCGTCCTGGTGGCCATGGTGCTGGGTCTCAGCGGCGGCCTGCTGCTGGCCATGCCCCTGAACCAGTGGCTCTCCAGCGAGACCCACGTGGAGGACAAGCGGGTCACCAATCCGTTCGCGGCCTGGGCCAACTTCGGCCACCAGGACGTGCTGCTGCTCGGCACCGACGTGGGCGGCGGCAACACCGACGTGATGGCGGTGCTGCGGGTGGAGAACGGCGTGACCCGCATCATCCAGGTGCCGCGGGACAGCTACATCGAAACCGCCGAGTACGGCGGCGTGAAGGCCAATGCCCTCTACAGCCTCGGCGGCGCCGAGCTGGTGAAGCAGGAGATCTCCAGCCGGATGGGCCGCCCGCTCAGCCACATGGTGATGGTGAACCTGGCCTCGATCCGGCGCATGGCGGATGTGCTGGGCGGCATCGAGGCGGATGTGCCCAAGCGGCTCTATTACGTCGACAACAGCCAGGGGCTGCACATCGATCTCCAGCCGGGCCTGCAGACCCTCAAGGGCCGCGACCTGGAGGGCTTCCTGCGCTGGCGCCACGACGAGATGGGGGACATCGGCCGCCTGGAACGGCAGCAGCTGGCCCTCAAGGCCCTGTTCCGCAAGCTCACCCGCCCGGAGAACCTGGTGCGGTTGCCCTCGATCCTGGCGGCCGCCGGCAAGGACCTCCGCACCGACCTGGGGCCGATGGAGATGGGCGGCCTGATCACGGCCATGGGGATGACCAGCCTGCAGACCGAGCGGCTCGACGGGCGGCCCTTCTACCGCGACGGTATCAGCTACTGGGATGCCACCTGGCCCCAGCCGGAGGAGGGCGCCACCCCGGCGGAATCCGCCCTGGGGGAAGGGGGCGAGCCGGGGGCAACGCCAGAGGATCGCTACCGGGTGCTCTTCTGAAGACGGCCATAGGCTGAGCCCGCCTCCCCCGGGCCGCGCTTCGGTCCTTCCCCGTGACCTCCCAGCTGCTGCGCAACAGCCTCAAGCTGGGGATCTCGGCCACGATCACGGCCGCGGCCGCCGTGTGGACCGAGCGGATCGAATTCGTCTGGTATCCGCTGATGGCGGTGGTGTTCGTGGTCGACGACAACGACGACCAGACCGTGAAGGCCGCCGCGGCCCGCATCCTCGGCACCATCACCGGCGGGCTGATCACCTTCCTGGTGCACACGATCCTGGCGGGGTGGATCGGCGTGCTGGTGTCGCTGCTGCTGATGGTGCCGGTGCTGCGGATGCTGGGCTGGCAGAGCTCCCTCGGCACCGCCGGCGTGGTGAGCGTGATGTTCCTGATGATCCCCAGGCACGTGCTCCTCAACTGGGACTACGTGTTCAACCGCGCCCTCGACACCTCCCTGGGCTGCGCGATCGCGATCCTGGTGGGTCTGCTGTTCTGGCCCCGCCGCGGGTTCGAGGAGCTGCAGGCGATCGAAGAACGGCTCTGGCGGCAGCTGGGGCAGCAGCTGGAGCTGCGTTGCCTCTGGCTGCAGAACCAGGCCCCGGCGCCAGCCCCCCTGCCGGCGGCGGGCTTCACCGAGAGCTGGCTGCGGATGCACCAGCTCGCCGAGGAGCAACTGCGGGGTCCAAGGCAGCGCTGGCTGCGGCGCCGGCGCTGGCGGCAGCGGCTCCTGCTCTGGCAGAGCGCGGGCCAGCACTGGGTGCAGTGGGAGCGGTTGCTGGCCGACCTGGCACCCACCCCGCCGCAGAGCGGCAGCAACGGCCCCCATCCCCTGCGCCAGGGTCTCTCGGATCTCGCGGCGGTGCTGGGGGGCGACGGTGCCCGGCGCGCCGCAACCAGCGCAGAAGCCTGGCAGGAAGCCGCCCGCCGGGAGGGGCGGCCGCTGCTGCAACTGCTCGCCCTAGCGGAGGAGCAGCAGCGGCTGCTGTTCTCCCTGCAGTCGCTGGCGCGGCTGCGGCAGCTCGATCACGGCGCTACCCCAGGCAGCGCAGCCCCGGCCAGCGCAGCCCGATGCTGATCCGCCGCGAGGAACTGCGCCTGGTGCTCACCGCCGGGCTCACCAACGCCCTGGGGTTCCTGGCGCCCCTGGGCTTCGGCTACTACGCCACCCTGGCGGTGCTGGCGGTGGGCACCGGCACCTACGGCAACTCCCTGCGGCTCGGCCGGCAACGGCTGCTCGGCACCCTGCTGGGGGCCGCCATGCTGGTGCTCACCAAGGAGTGCCTGGGAACGCTCCCCCTGGCGCTGGGGATGGGCCTCTCCCTGGGGCTGATGCGCGCCCTGGGGGAGTGGCTGGGGCTGCGGGTGGGATACAAGGTGGGCGGGCTCGTGCTGGTGATGGGCTGGCTGGTCCACGGCGACGACCTCGCCTGGTGGATTCCCCTGCGGACCTTCTGGACCATCGTGGGCATCCTGCTGGCCTCCCTCAGCCTGCGGCTGTTCTGGCCCAGCCAGGCGGTGGCCCAGGCCCGCAGCCAGTGGCACGGTCTGCTGGGATCCCTGGCGGAGGGTCTGGAACAGGCGGCCGCGGAACTGCACGGCGGCTCCGCCGCCCCAGCAACGGCCCATGGACGCGGCGGGCAGCAGGTGCTGGAGCTGCGCCGCCAGCTCGGTCTTCTGCGGCGCAACCGCCCCCCGGTGGAGGCGGAGCTGGGCGGCCATCCCAGCCACCACCCCCTGCTGCGCAACTTCTCCCTGCTGGAGGAGGCCTGCTCGATCCTGATCGGCGCCCTCAGCACCCTGGAGCGCCAGCCGCCTCCCCTGGGCCAGGTGGCTTCCCTGGCGACGCTGCGGGAAGCCGAGGCCGATCTGCTCAAGGCCGCCGCCCGGCAGCTGGGGGCCTGGCGCCGCACCCTCCTGGTGCCGGGGGAGTGGCTGAAACCACCGCCGCCGTTCCAGATCCCGGCCAGCTGGAGCGTGGCGGACCAGTGGCTGCGGGATTCCAGCTTCGCCAGCCTGGAGCTCAGCCGGCTGCAACGGATCGCGCGCCGGCTGGTGGCCTGCCAGCAGGTGCTCTCCTGCCTGCGGAGCACCGAAAGCCGCTGGCGGCAGCTGGGGCCATGAGCCGCTCCTGGCCCTGGGGCGTGGTGGCGGCACTGCCGCTGCTGCTGGCAGCGGCCCGGGCGGAGCCACCGCCGGAAGCCGGCACCAGCCCCGTGGCGGCCGCCCCGGACTCCTCTGAAGAACCCGAGGAGGACTGGGGCAGCCTGCAGGAGTGGCTGGCCCTGCCGGATTGGCTGGAGCTGCAGCTGCAGATCCAGTCCGAGCCCATGGCCAACCCGGTGGGGGGCCGGGCGTCGCGGGCCAGCTGGATCCAGGAGTCGACGCTGAGTGTGGCGATCCATCCCTGGCACCGCAGCGGCGGTGAGGCCAGTCGCTGGTCGCTGGAGGCCACGCTGGCCCTGGTGAACGGCAACCCCAACTACGCCGGCGCGATCGGGGCGGCCCTGCCGCTGCAGGAGCTCGCCGATCCCCCCGGCTTCTGGCTCACCACCGCCGCGATCCGGCGCGAGGCGCTGCCGGGCTCCTGGGGGCTGCGGGCGGGGCTGCTGAACCTGGATCCGGAGTTCTTCACCGCGCCGCTGGCCAGCACCTACGTGCACAGCGCCCTGAACACCGCGCCCGGCCTCGGCACCGCCGATTTCCCGGTGGCTCCCCTGCGGGCCCCCGGCGCCGTGCTGAGCCTCCGCCCCACCGAGGAGCTGCGGCTGGATGTGGCGGGGTTCTCCCTGGCCTCCATGGCGGCGCAGGTGAGCCGCTACGGCCTCGAGGGAGCGGAGGCAGGGCCGGGGGGCTGGCTGCAGCTGGTGCAGCTCGGGTTCAGCCCCATCGCCTGGAACTCCAGCCCGGGCGGGCCGGCTCCCCCCCTGCCCCCCGGGGGGCTGCAACTGGGCGGCTACCTGGCGAGCGGGCCCAACCGGGGCCTCTACGGCAGCGTCACTTTGCCGGTGGGGGCGGGAGCCGGCCGGGAGGGGCGTCTCTGGTTCGCGGCCACCGTGGCCCTGGATCCGGCCTTCAATCCCACCCGCAGCAACCTTGGCACCGGGCTGGTGCTGCGGGGCCCCTTCCCCGGGCGCCCGCTGGATGTGCTTGCCCTGGGGGTGGCCCGCACGGGCTTCAGCCCCGGATCCCCCACCGGGGAGGGGCAGGAGGGGGTGGTGGAGCTGGGGTACCAGTTCCAGCTGAACCGGAACCTGAACCTGCAGCCCACGCTGCAGTGGATCCTGAATCCAGGCGGCCGGGGGGCCTGGCCGGGAATCCTCTCCTCCGGTCTGCAGGTCACCCTGAGCTTCTGAGCGGCGGCGAGGGCCATCTCGATCAGACTGCCGCCCATGGAACGGGGCGGACCGGATCGGATGGGCAGGAGCCGAAGCCGGCGGAAAGGCAGAGGCCCCCTGGGGTTTGGGCTGGCCCTGTGGCTCGGACCGGTGGGCCTGGTCGGCGGCCCCCTGCTGCCGGCCGCCGGGCTGGCCCAGGAATCGAGCGAGCGGTTGGAGCGCAGCTGGCGGGAGCTCGACCAGCAGCTGCGCACCCTCGACACCCTCTTGCCGGAGGAACCCGAACGGCCGGTGCACAGCGACACCGCCACGCCCCCCATCCCGGAAACCCTGCTGGCCCCCAACCGGGAGGCCAGCGGTCCCCTGCCCGCGGCGGTGGAGCCGGCCGCGCCCCTGAACCTGCCCACGGCCGCGGAGCTGCAGCGGGGATCGATCCAGGGCCTGAGCCTGGAGCAGGCCCTGGCCCTGGCCGTCCGCAACAGCGCGGTACTGCAGGGCCAGCGGGAGCAGGTGGCGGCGGCCCTGGCGGACCTGCAGGCGGCCCTCGGCACCTACTGGCCCCGGATCAGTGCCGTGGCCAGCGGCGGCAGCAGCCAGAGCAGCACCAGCGCCATCGCGCCGGTGGGCAACACCAACCTCGGCTTCGGGCCGCAGTTCTCCACCAACGGGCTGGCCACGGCCCAGGGCAAGCCCACCGGTGGGGCCTTCACGGTGCCCAGCGGCGGCGGCGCCTACCTGAATGAATCGGTGAACAGCGCCCAGGGGGGCCTGGAGCTGCGCTATGCCCTGCTCGATTTCGCCCGCACCCCCCAGGTTCGGGCCGCCCGGGCGCGGCTGCGGGAAGCCCG
>JBJTWS010000050.1:0-10368 GCA_046081905.1 Synechococcus sp.
GCTGTCGTTCTGGCTTAGGTAGGGCACCGCCAACTGGAGGCGGGGGTTCTCCGGCTCGCTGGCCGGGCTCGCCTGGCGGTAGGCCAGGGCAAAGGCATCCCGTTGCTCCGGGCTGAGCGACTCCTGCAGCAGCTCCCAGGCGCGGCGCTGGTGGGGCAGATCGCGGAAGTGGGCCACCGCCTGGAGGAGCTGGATCGGCACCTGGGGCACCGGTGCAGCAGCCACGGGCACTGCTGCATCGGCTCCGGCGCTCCGGGCGTGCTCCACTTCCGCGGCCCGCCGGCGGATCAGGCCCTCCACCGGGCCGCCGGGCCCCTTGCACCAGCGGGGCAGCTCCTCGGCAATCACCTGCTCCGCCCGCTCCCCGCCCCGCAGACGCCGCCGCATGGTGGAGCTCTCCATCGCCCCCGCTCCCACGTTGAAGCAGAAGCTCACCAGCGCATCCCGCTGGCGGGCGCTCAGGGCCACGCCTTCCAGCAACTGGTCCACCGAAGCCGCGGCGCGGGCGGCATCGGCTGCCAGCCAGGCCTCGGCCTGCGCCTGACTGATCACCAGGCCGGGCGTCACCTCCGCTCCGGTGTGTCCGTAGCCGATCGTCCAGGGATCACCGCCGCTGGCGGGATCGGGATAGGCCACCAGGCGGCAGCCCTCCCATTGCTGGAGCAGTTGCCAGCCTTCCGGGGTGAGGGTCACAGGGGAGAACGCGGAGAACCCTGAAGGGTTCCGGGTGGCTCCCGATTGAGTGCTGCAGTTGCCTCAGGTGGCGGTCACCCAGTTGTCGAGGGAAAGCCCTGGCACCCTGGCGCATTCGTGGGTGTTGTTGGTGACCAAGGTCGCCTGCTGACTCAGGGCATGCAGATGTTGGTGTCGAGCAGGATCACCGGCTGGGAGCATCCTGTTCTTACGGCTCCGGTTGCTCGCGTTCGAGCACGAAGCCCGGTTCGAAGGATGCCAGCCCTGCCTCAAGGGTCAGCCAAGGGTCCTCCATCGGCAACAGCAGCACGCCATCGCCGAAGTGCCGTACGGCTACTTCGCTGCCGCTGAAGCGGTACTCCTTGGGCAACAGCACCACCTGGCTGCGGCCCGACTGAAACAGACGCGCGGTGTCCATCACGCTGCCCGTGGCACCTACTCGTTGTAGTCACCAGGGCGGCTCCGGGGCATTGGTCCGCCGGGGCTGCGGCGAAGCCGGCCCGGAACCCTCAGGCGTTGCTACCTCCACCCCACCATGGAATCCCGCCGGCTGGTGGTCTGGATCTCGACGGGAATCCTGGGCTTTCAGGGCCTCACCCTGTGCTTCGACCTGCTCAACTGCACCGCCCTCTCCTGGCTGTACGTGCGCCTGAACGGCTTTGACGCCGCCGTGCAGCGCCCGGCGTCCCGGGCCGGCCCGCCAGGGGAGCAGCCCCCCAGAGGGCAGGCCGGGGTGCTGAATCCCGATGCCTCCACGCCACCGATGGCGGACTCCGCTCCACCGCAGCTGGTGCATCCGCTGGCCCTGTTCTGCGCCAATCCCCAGCACCGCATCGATGACGCCGGGAGCCAGGGGCTCAGCATCCTCGCCGGCCTGGCCCTGGGAGGTTCGATGGGAAGCGATCGGGGGCGGGGGCAGCCGTGACGCACGCAGGGAGGGCGCCAATAGCCTCCTGGACCTGTGGAGAGATCCGATGAGCAGCACGCCCCCTGCGCTGTGGGTGAGCACCCGGCACATGGCCGAACTGCTCGGCATCCACCGCGTCACCCTGCAGCGCTTGAAGAACGGCGGTTTCTTCCGCAGCGGCCATCACTTCCGCAAAGCCAACCCGCTGGCACCGCGTTCGAACACGGTGTGGCACCAGCAGCGCGTTCTCCTCCGGGTCGACTCACCCTGAGATGGCCTTCGGCGGGAGGCCCAGTCTCCAGGGGCAACCCTTCCATTCAGGGACCTGGTGGGCGAGCCGCCGTTCGGGTCGATGGCCTCGGCGCACCTGGCCACCGGGGACGGGCGGTCCTTGAGCAGAGCGATCAGGATGGCGGCATCCAGAAGAACGCTCTCACCACCTCCCGCTCCTGAACAGGCAGCCTCTGGGCCTGCTGCTTCTCCAGGGTGGAGACCAAATCTGCGTCGAATCCTGAGAGCGCCTGCAGAAGAACTTGCCCCCGAGGAGCTGGAGATGGATCGGAGGACCGACCCCCATCGAAGGTGCGGCTTACTTGCACGGGGTCGCCTCCATCCCAATCACTTCAGGTGCATGGATCAGAGCATAGACAGCAACGGCTCCATCCATGACACCTTGGCAACCAACTCACCAGATCGATGGCATTGCACCGGAGGGTGGTGTTGCCGTGGCGATGATAAGGAGGCATCGGTCCGGCTCACCCGTCTCAACCAGCGCGCTCCGCAGACCCAGAGGCCCGTGCGGAGCAGACATTCCCAGGCCATCTGATAAGCCAGATTCGGTAAAGATTTCTAAACTTGTGAACCCGGTTGGGAAGCCCGTCTCGAGGATCCCTGGTGCAGCAAGGGTTCTGACGCCAACTAAGGGATTCATAACCCCAAGGTCGGGAGTTCAAGTCTCCCCCGAGCCATTCCAACCACAAGCGCACGCTTCCCTGAGAGAGGAATGGCCTTCACCACCCATTCCCCTTCGGTTCTGTAGTGCGGACCATTCAGAATCATCAGCTCAAGCTCCGTCGAATCCCCGACCCCGAGGGCGATCTGCACGACTGGGCGCACTTCGCCCACACGATCAAGGGCTACGAGGCAGCAGGCTCCTTCAAAGCCTGCGCTGAACGCTTCCACAGCAACACAGCCAACACCCTCACCGAGTTGCGCTGCGCTCTGTTCTTCCAGGCGAGGAGCGACCGACACGGCGGCGCAGCCTTTGACTGCAGCCCCACCGTGCGGGAGCTGCTTCGCCGCATCCGCCAGACGGTCGCAGCGGGTGAGCTGGAGTGACGTGCGGCTGCAGCGGGGCGTGAATCCAGCATCACCGGCGCCCGTCCGGGGGGTGGCCCTGCTGGTTTCCCTTCTCTGCCTGTGTCTGGGGCTTGCCCAGCCCGTGCGGGCGGAGTCCTGCGCCGTCGCTGCCGGACTGGAGTATTGCCTGTACCCCGGGCCCGAACCAACCCTGGTGCTCCTGAGCGGTCTGGGGAACGCGATGGACTCCTGGCCTCCGTCGTTTCTGCGGGCCCTGAACAGGCTCGCTGGCGTACTCACCTACAACCGCAGGGGCTATGGCCGGAGTAATGCCGTGATGAGCGCCACCGTCACAGCTCGGGAAACCGCCACGGATCTGGAAGCTCTGCTCGCCGAGCTGGACCTGCAGCAGGTGGTGCTTGTGGGTCACTCCCTCGGCGGGCTCTACGCCCAGTTCCTGGCCCGCCACCAGCCCAGCAGGGTTGTGGCTGTTGTGCTGCTCGATGCCAGCAGCCCGTTCGAGCCCCTGGACAACACCCGCTTCCGAACGCGGGCCCAGCTCAGGTCCGATTCCATCGACGACCTGGAGTCCCGGGGTATCGACGAGTCGTTGGACCTGATCCGCCGCTCCCCCTCGTCTCCCCCGATTCCGTGGATCGTGATCAGTGCCACGGAGCATGGAGAGTCGGCGGAGCTGGAGGCGGAGTGGCAGCGCATCCAGGCGGCTACCGCCACCCAGTCGCCGCGGGGTCGCCACGTCGTTGCCCGCGGCAGCGGTCACGACCTTGCCAGAGACCAACCCGCCCTGGTGATCGAGGAGATCCGGACGTTGCTGCAGCAACTCCGCACCGTGCCCAGCCCGGGCTCCTGAGGGAGCGATGGGGGCTCTGGCCGCTCTCACCGGAGGATTTCGGTTGCCTCTCCCTTCCGGTCGGGTCTGCCGAACCAGGGTGAGGACGACCGACCCGAGCGGTTCGGCATACACACTCCGCAGCGCTGATTGGGCCGGCGAAAGTACATCCACCGGGGGCGAACGACGACCCCGCGACTTCCATTATTCGCCATCCGAACCATGCTGACCCTCCGTTCTTCCTCCGCTTTTCCTCTGTTCGAGCGGATCGAACATCAGCTCAGCCAGCAACTGCAGAACGCCGAACGCGTTCCTGCAGCCGAGGTGCATGAAACCGCCGAGGCCTATGAGGTGGTGCTGGAACTTCCCGGTGTTGATCGCGACTCCCTCGATGTGCAGGCCACGGATCGCACCCTCGTGGTGAGCGCCGAACGGCGCAGCCAGCAGGAGATCGCCCCCGAGGCCGCCTCGGAGGGCGAAGCCACGGCCCGTCCGGGCTCCGCCACCTTGATCAGTGAATTCCGCTATGGCAGCTGGAGCCGCAGCTTCCGCTTCCCCAACCCGGTGGACTGCGACAAGCTCCAGGCCCGCTACCGCGACGGTCTGCTCTGCATCACCGCGCCCAAGGCCCAGAAGGTGAATCGCGTCAGCGTCACGGTGGAGGGCTGAGCCAACGGATCCAGGGGATTCCTGCAGGACGGCTGCAGGAATCCCGCTCCGATCAGTCTTCGAACACGATGGGCGTGTCGAGATCCTCGCAGAAGTTGAAGGCCGCAGGCTCCGAGGTGGCGCCGTCGGCAAACGTGGCCCGGATGTATTGCAGACAGTCTTCGTTGTTGGTGGAGGCATCCCAGTCGAGCCTCACATTCCGGCCGGGAGCGCTGGCTCCGCCCAATTGGAAGAATCCCCAGGAGCCACTGCGTTCCCGCACCTCCAGTTTGGTGATGGCTGAACTGGAGTTGTTCTGGACGTAGAAGTACCAATCCGCCGCCAGGGCAGGTGCATTCCCCAGGCCGGCAAGCGCCAGTGCTGCGCTTGCCATGGAAATCCTCAGGAAGGGGCGCATTGGTGGCCAGAGTGCGAGTTCATGGGGAAGGGTAGGCACAGGGTGCTAAATCGAGGAGCCGCGCCGCCCCGCCGCCATGGCCATGATCCTGCTTGCTGTTGTCACTGTGCTGCTGGGCTATGGACTCGGCAAGGGCGTGCCCCGCTTGGTACAGCGCTCCGGCAGCCTGGCTCGTCGCTCCCGCGGCAGCCAGCTCGCCTTCGGCAGCCTGCTCCTGCTCCCCTGGATTGTGGGGATCGCCGGGTTGGTGTCCCTGCTGCTCCATCCCGGCCTGCTGATTCCGGTGATCGGCTACGCCGCCGGCATGGCCTGGGGAAGGCGCAAGGCTTCGCTTTAGTCGCTTACTCCAGCCACCACTGCTGCACGATCCCCTTGGAGGGGTGCACCGCGTCGGAGGGAACCGTGATCACCACCAGCCGCTGCCCCCCACGGCCGTAGTCGTAGCGGCAGAAGCCCGGGCCCGACTGGGAGCAGCTGGAGAGGCTCGGCAGCTGGTTGCCGGCGAGCTCGCGCTCATAGGGCTCGGGCTGATGATCCGGCTGGGCCAACCAGCCGCGGGCCAGCAAGGCAGCGTGGGCCTCCACGATCGGCTTACCCCGGCTGAGGGGAAGGGGAGCCTCGTTAGCCCAGCAGGCACTTGCGGCCACGAGGGAAACGAGGAGGGTGAGGGCTTTGCGCAAGCGCGATCCCCCCGTTGCCCGCATCGGCTTACGTCCCTCGATAGCGCCGCCTCGGCGGGGCCGTCAACGGGGGCGAAGACCGGCTCTGGCGCTCAGCGCATGTCGATGGCGTTCAGCCGCTCGCGGAAGGATCGGCTGGCCTCGCTGCCGCCGCTGGTGTCGAAGTTGGCGTTGATCTGGGGACGGCGGAAGCGGCCCTGACCGGAGCGGGGACGCACCTCCACCGTGCGGATCACAGCCCGACCGCGTCCGGCGCCGGCGGCGGGATCGGTTTCCTCCTGGCGCTCGAGGGGATGGGCCTGCAGTTCGCTGCGCAGCTGGTTGAGCAGCCGAAAATGGCTGGTGGAGCTGAACTTGCGCAGGATCAGAGGGTCCCAGGCCATGCAAGGGGAACAAAGGGTCCCAGGAGCCTAGGGCGGCAGTGGCTGGGGATCCCGTGCAGAGGCTGCGGCGCAGGGTCCGGCAGAGTCGTGATAAATTGTTGAGATCCAACTGGAAACCGATCCGACTTCGCCTTGTTTTTCGCCTCGGCAAGCGGTCGCGGCGCCAGCGGCCTTGCCCCCTGATCGGGGGCTCCGCATCCTCGCTCCAGTCCGGAATTCGCTGTTTCAGCCCCTCGTCGTCGTCACTGCCATGTCCAGACTCGTCGGTCTGCCGGCTCCCGACTTCACCGCCACCGCGGTGGTGGATCAGGAGTTCCAGGAAGTCACCCTCTCCCAGTACCGCGGCAAGTACGTGGTGCTGTTCTTCTACCCGCTCGACTTCACCTTCGTGTGCCCCACGGAGATCACCGCCTTCTCCGACCGCTACGCCGACTTCTCCAGCCGCAACTGTGAAGTGCTGGGCGTGTCCGTGGACAGTCAGTTCTCCCACCTGGCCTGGATCCAGACCGACCGCAAGAACGGCGGCATCGGCGACATCGCCTACCCGCTGGTGGCCGACCTGAAGAAGGACATCGCCCGCGCCTACGAGGTGCTCGACGAGGAGGCCGGTGTGGCCCTGCGCGGTCTGTTCATCATCGATCCCGATGGTGTGATCATGCAGAGCACCATCAACAACCTGCCCGTGGGCCGCAGCGTCGACGAAACCCTGCGCCTGCTGCAGGCCTTCCAGCACATCCGCAACAACCCCGACGAGGTCTGCCCCGCCAACTGGACCCCTGGCGAGAAGACCATGAAGCCCGATCCCGTGGGCAGCAAGGAGTTCTTCGCCGCCGTGAACTGAAGCCGTTCTTCCGGCTTCGCCTGGGGCTCCTGACGGGGCCCCATTTTCATGGCAGGGATTCCAGACCTCTTGCGCTCAAAGGAGAGCAAGGCTGCCCTGGCTGCCATTCAGCCGCGCGCGGGCCCCCAGGGGAAGGGCCAGGTTCGGGCGGCCGTGCCCCACGGGCAGCCGCCCCACCAGCGGGATCCCCAGGCTTCCCAGCCCCTCCCGCAGCACCTCCTCCATGCTCAGGTCGCCGGGCATCACATCCTCCGGCGTCCACTGGAATCGCCCCAGCCCCACCCCGGCAACACCCTGCAGCAGCCCGGCGGTGCGCCACTGGGTGAGCATCCGGTCCACCCGGTAGGGGGCCTCGCCCACGTCCTCCAGCACCAGGATCGCGCCCCGCAGATCGGGCAGCCAGGGGGTTCCGATCAGGTGGGTGGCCACGGTGAGGTTGGTCACCACCAGCCGGCCCTCCGCCACTCCGGGGCTCCAGCCCTGGCCCCGCAGGGGCTCCACCGGCTGGCCCCGCAGCAGGCGCACCAGCCGCTCCCACTGGGCGGCATCGCCGTGCAGACCGCCGTGGACCGCTCCCCCCAGCCCGGCGGCGCACTGGGCCAGCAGCAGGGCACTGGCATCGGAGAAGCCCACCAGCCAGAGGGGCCGCGGCGGCGGCGTCCAGCCGCTCTCCAGCAGGCGGGCACTGCCCCACCCCGCCGTGACCGCCAGCAGCGCCTCGGCCCGGCCGGGGCCGATCGCCTCCTCCCAGGCTTCGCGCCGCTGGGCGTCGGTGCCGGAGAACCAGTGCCAGCGGCGTCCCGTGGCCGGCGGCACCACCAGCTCCCAGCCGGCGGCCGCCAGTCGGGGCCGCAGGGTGGCCAGATCCTCCTGGGGCGCCTCCCACCAGGTGCCAGGAGCGATCGCCACCACCCGGCTGCCCGGGTGCAGGGGCGGCGGCTGCGGAAGGGGGCCGTTGGGAGCCGGGCGGGGAGGGGCCTTTCCCGCGGCCGCCCCGGAACCCAGCAGGGCGGCGAGGCCCGCCAGGAAGGAGCGGCGCCGCCAGGGGGTCACGCCGGGCTCAGGCCCCCACCGCGGCCAGCAGCCGGCGGCCGTCGATGCCGCCGGTGGCGGGATCACAGGCCCGCTCCGGATGGGGCATCAGGCCGAGCACATTGCCGGCGGCATTGGTGAGGCCCGCCACATCGCCCATGGAGCCGTTGGGGTTGTCGGCATAACGGAGCACGACGCAGCCCTGGTCCTCCAGGGCCCGCAGCTGCTCGGGTTCCACCTGGTAGCGGCCTTCGCCATGGGCGATCGGCAGGGTGATGGCCTCGCCGGCCCCATAGCCCTCCAGCCAGCGGCAGTGGCCCGGCTGCACCGTGAGGCGGCTGGGTTCGCAGAGGAAGTGCAGGTGCTCGTTGCGGGTGAGGGCACCCGGCAGCAGCCCCATCTCGGTCAGTACCTGGAAGCCGTTGCAGATGCCGAGCACCGGGCCGCCCCGCTCCGCGAAGGCCTTCACTTCCTCCAGCACCGGCGCGAACCGGGCGATGGCGCCGCAGCGCAGGTAGTCGCCATAGCTGAAGCCGCCGGGGAGCACCACCGCCTCGAGGCCGGAGAGATCGCGCTCCTCATGCCAGAGGAACCGGGTGGCGCGGCCCAGGCAGCCCTCCATGGCCCAGCGCACGTCCCGGTCGCAGTTCGAGCCGGGAAACACCACGATGCCGATCGTCATGGGGAAGGAGGAGGGAGGCGGAAGGGCAGGGAGGGAGGGAGCGTGGGCCTCAGCCGGCCTCGTGCAGTTCGAGCGACCAGTTCTCGATCACCGAGTTGGCCAGCAGGCGGTCGCTGAGCAGCTCGGCCTGGGCCTGGGCGGTGGCGCGATCGGGCGCCTCCAGCTCCAGCTCGATCGCCTTGCCGATGCGCAACCGCTTCACGCCCTCCACCCCGAGGCGGGCGGCGGCGGCCCGGGTGGCCTCCCCGGCCGGATCCAGCACCGAGGGACGCAGGGACACCTGAACGCGAGCGCTGTAGAGGGGCACCGGGGCTGTCGGAGATTTGTTAAATCTTGGCAGCCCGCTGTCCCCTTGACAGTTGCGCTAGTCAGGGTGAAGGGAACCCCACAGGGCCGCCATGGCGCCCATGTCCCTGCCGCTGGATCTGACTCCGGAATCCAGGCGGCACCCCACTGCCACGGCCTGCGCGGCCAGTGTCTGCGGCGGCCTCCGCTGGCTCGGAGCCGCCGTGCTGTTGCTTGGGTTGGCGTTGCCGCCGGTGCTGGCGGGGCAGGAGGGCACGGCCGCGGCGCCGGCCGGCACGGTGCACATCGATTGCCAGCTGGCCGGCGGCCCCTGGCAGCCCTGCGACCTGCAGGTGGAGAGCATCGGCGAGCGCTGGAAGGTGCTGGTGGGGCCGCGGATCTACGAATTCCTCCACGACGGCAGCGGCACCGTGCGCATGCGCCAGGGACCCGGCGGTGAGGGCTGGCGGGAGGTGCAGAGCACCTGGACCGCCGATGCCGCCCTCTGCTGGGACGGCCTCTGCGCCCGCGGCGACATCCCCCTCGACTGACTCCTGGCCCAAAGAAGAGGCCAGGATTTCAGACAGCAACCGCCTCCAGGGCTTCCCGCAGGCACTGGGTGCAGGCCTGGGGATCGAGCCCCAGGCCGAGCACCACCAGCTCCAGGCCAGGTTCCTGGGGAGCCTGCTGCGCCCCGCCGGCCTCGAACCAGCACTCCAGCCGCGGACCCACCGCCTGGATCTGCAGCGGCCGGGGGCGATCCGCCATCCAGAGCCAGCCCTTGAGGCGGATCAGCCCCTGGCTGCGGATCAGCTCCGCCAGGGCCCTCTCCACCTCGCTGCGCGTCCACGGGCCGCTGAGGCGCAGCACCGCCGATCCCATGGCCACGTGGGAGTGGTCGTGGTGGTGGTGATCATGATCCTCGTGGTGCTCGTGCTCGTGCTGGTCGTGGGCGTACGGGTGGCCCTGGACGCTGCCGTGGCTGGCACCCTCTTCCTCCCGCCGGCATTGGAGCAGCAGCTCCGGATCGATCTGCCCCCGGGCCACCGGCAGCACCGCGGCGCCGGGGCGAAGCCGCCCCTCCAGCTCCTGCCGCAGCCGGACCAGGTCCGCCTTGGCCACGCAATCGGCGCGGCTGAGCAGCACCAGATCAGCCGCCTCCAGCTGATCCTCGAACAGCTCCTCGATCGCACTGGCGTGGTCGAGGCTGGGGTCGGCGCGGCGCTGGGCCTCCAGCACGGCGGGATCGGCCACCACCGAACCGGCCGCCAGGGATTCCCCATCCACCACCGTCACCACGGCATGCACCCGGGTGCGGGTGCGGATCGCCGGCCAGCGGAAGGCATCCACCAGCGGCGCCGGCAGGGCCAGTCCGCTGGTTTCCACCACGATGCCGTCGAGCTGGTGGGCCCGCTCCAGCAGCCGCTCCATCGTGGGGAGAAAATCGTCCTGCACCGTGCAGCAGAGGCAGCCGTTGGTGAGCTCCACCAGCCGGCCCTCCACCTCCTCCTCCGGGCAGAAGCCGCAGTCGCGCAGCAGGGCACCATCGATGCCCACATCGCCGAATTCATTCACCAGCACCGCCAGGCGCTGGCCGCTGTGGAGCAGCAGATGGCGCAACAGGGTGGTTTTGCCGGCACCGAGAAAGCC
>JBJTWS010000051.1:0-4569 GCA_046081905.1 Synechococcus sp.
CCCATCAATGGCACGGCGCATCAAGGTGTTTTTGGTCACCTTGCAAATGCCGTTGCTGCCCTGCAGACGGGTCCGCAGATCAGACATCTCCTTGATGGACAGGCCCTTGAAATCAAGGACCAGCGCCATTTCGGCCTCACCGAGGAGCCCCTTGAGCTCTTCGACGATCTGTTGCTTGCTCTCCAGAGTGCGGCCCATGGGAATGTGGAACGGATCGGGGGAACAAGCCGGGTACGCAGCCCAGGAGCTCGGAAGAGCGCCTCGAGGGCTGCGGCCTGCTCCGGTCCGCACGGAATGGCCCGTGGAGCCGAAAACCTGTCGCGTGCACCTCGGCAGGATTTACGCGCCGCGGTTGCCGGAGACCCGGCCACCAGGAACGACCTGCTGTCTTGGGTAGGGCGCGTGCCCTTCTGGCCTAAGCCAGCTCACAAACCTACACGACCACCTTCCCCTCTTCCTGCGGCCGCCCAGGCCCTACTGGCGCCGCGGGTCCTACTGCCGACGCAGAAAGGACTGGAGGCGATCGCTGCGGGGCTGGGTGAAGACCTGCTCCGGCGGCCCCTGCTCCTCGATCAGGCCGTTGTTGAAGAACAGCACCCGATCGCACACCTCCCGGGCGAAGCGCATCTCGTGGGTCACCACCACCATCGTCATCCCCTCGGTGGCGAGGCGCTGCATCACCGCCAGCACCTCCCCCACCAGCTCGGGATCCAGGGCGCTGGTGGGCTCATCGAAGAGCATCACGGCCGGATTCATGCACAGGGCGCGGGCGATCGCCACCCGCTGCTTCTGGCCGCCGGAAAGCTGCTCGGGCCAGGCCTCGGCCCGCTCCGCCAGCCCCACGGTGGCGAGGTGATGCAGGGCCCGCTCGCGGCACTCCGCAGCCGGCAGCCCCAAGATGCGCCGGGGCGCCAGCATCAGGTTGCCCAGCACCGTGAGGTGGGGAAACAGGTTGAACTGCTGGAACACCATGCCCACCCGGCTGCGCAGGCCGGTGAGCTGCTGCCAGCTGAGCCGCGGCGCCGAGAGGTCGCGGCCCATCAGCTCCAGCCGGCCTCCCTCGAAGCTCTCCAGCCGGTTGAGACAGCGCAGGAAGGTGCTCTTGCCGCAGCCCGAAGGCCCGATCACCGACACCACATCCCCCGCCGCGAAGCAGGCGCTCACCCCCCGCAGCACCGCGCGGCTGCCATAGCTCTTGACCAGTTCGTGACAGGCCAGCAGGGGCGGCTCCGCCGGGCTGGGGATCATGGAGAGCACTCCCGCGCGCAGACAGGGCCGTGACCAGTATCAAACTGCGGCGCCGGCTTGCCCTGGTGCTGCTCGGCCTCACACTCGCGCTCGCCCTGCTGGGGCTGCGACCGGTCGCCGCCGGCCCCGGAGGCGCCGCTCCGCCGGCCTGGAGCGTAGGCATCGATCCCACCTACGCCCCCTTCCAGATGAAGGCGGGTCCCCGGGGGGAGCTGCAGGGCTTCGACATCGATCTGATCCGGGCGATCGGGACAACCACCGGCCACACGGTGGACTTCGTGTCGCTCCCGTTCGACGGCCTGATCCCCGCCCTGCAGGGCGGCAGCGTCGACATGGTGATCAGCGCCATGACGATCACCGCCGATCGGGCCCAGGCGGTGGACTTCTCCCGGCCCTACTTCCTGGCGGGGCTGGGGATTCTGGTGAAGGAGAACAACGGCAGCATCCACGGCCTGCCGGATCTCGAGGGCCGCACGATCGCGGTGCAGATCGGCACCACCGGCGCCAAGGCCATGGCGGAGGTGCCGGGCGCCCGCCTCACCACCTTCGACACCGCCCCCCTGGCGTTGCAGGAGCTGATCAACGGCAACGTGGACGCCTACGTGAATGACCTGCCCGCCACCCTGCACGCGATCCGCACCGCCGGGCTGAAGGGGTTGCGCATCGCCGGTACGCCCCTCACTAAAGAGTTCTACGGGATCGCCTTCCCGCGCCACTCGCCCCTGCGCACCACCGTGAATCAGGGCCTGGAGCGGATCCTGGCGGATGGCACCTACGCCCGCCTCTACCGCAGCTGGTTCGGCCAGGAGCCCCCGGCCCTGCCGGAGGAGGCGCCGGCTCTGGCGGAAGCCCACCGCCAGGCATCGCTGGATCCGCTGCGGCTGCTGCGCAACCTGCTGCGGGGGGCCGGCGTCACCCTCTCGCTCACCCTGGTGTCGTTCGGCTTTGGGCTGCTCGGCGCCGGCCTGGTGGCCTACGGCCTGCTGGGGGGCGGCCCTGTGCTGCGGGGGCTGTGCCGGATCTACGTGGATCTGTTCCGCGGCACACCGATGCTGGTGCAGCTGTTCATGATCTACTTCGGCCTGCCGGCCCTGCTGAACGGGCTGGGGATGCCCTTCAGCCTCGATCGCTTCGTGGCGGCGGTGATCGCCCTGAGCCTCAACGTGGCCGCCTACCTCTCGGAGGTGCTGCGGGCCGGGATCGAATCGATCGACCGGGGCCAGTGGGAGGCCGCCGATGCCCTGGCGATGAACCCGATCGCGCGGATGCGCTTCGTGGTGCTGCCCCAGGCGCTGCGGCGGGTGCTGCCGCCCCTGGCGAATGAATTCATCACCCTGATCAAGGACACCAGCCTGGCGGCGGTGATCGGCTTCGACGAACTCTTCCGCGAGGGGCAGCTGGTGGTGGCCACCACCTACCGGGCCTTCGAGGTGTACCTGGCGGTGGCCCTGGTCTATCTGGTAATGACCTCGGCCACCTCCTGGCTGTTCAAGCGGCTGGAGCGCCGGCTCCAGCCGCACCATCGCCCCGAGGGCGAGGGGATCAGCTCTCCTGCTTGAGGTCCTGCAGGGCGCTGAAGTCCACCTCCACGGAGGGGCCCATGGTGGAGGTGAGGAACAGGGAGCGCCAGTAGCGACCCTTGGCACCGCTCGGCTTGTTGCGGTCGATGGTTTCCTGCAGGGCCTTGAGGTTGTCGAGCAGCTGGGCCGGATCGAAGCTGGCCTTGCCGAAGCGCACGTGCACGATGCCGGTGCGGTCGGCGCGGAACTCGAGTTTGCCGGCCTTGAACTCGCTGATGGCGCCGGCCAGGTCGGTGGTCACGGTGCCGGCCTTGGGGTTCGGCATGAGGCCGCGGGGACCGAGCACCCGGCCGAGCTTGGCCACCTTGGGCATCATGTCCGGGGTGGCGATCAGCAGGTCGAAGTCCATCGCGCCACCGGCGATCTCCTCCACCAGCTCCTCGTCGCCGGCGAGGTCGGCGCCGGCGGCCTTGGCGGCGGCCACGGCCTCACCGCGGGCGATCACGGCGATGCGGATGCTCTGGCCGGTGCCGTGGGGCAGGGCCACGGTGGTGCGCAGCTGCTGGTCGGTGTACTTGGGATCGATGCCGAGGCGCACGTGGGCTTCGATCGTTTCGTCGAACTTGGCGTTGGCGTTCGCCTTCACCAGTTCGATGGCCTCGAGCGGGCCATAGGCACGGTCCTCGACCTTCTCGGCCAGGGCGGAATAGCGCTTGGAAACTTTGGGCATGGCTGGGGATGGGGTGCGGGCGATTCAGGCGGCAACCCGATCCGGCGCAAACGGCCGGTGGGTGGGCTGGATCTCCCCCGGGAATGGGAAACGGGGAATGGTGGAAGGGATCGGTCGATCCGTTCCGGAGATCAGTCGTTCACGGCAACGCCCATGTTGCGGGCGGTGCCTTCGATGATGCGCATGGCCGACTCGACGCTGGTGCAGTTCAGGTCAGGCAGCTTGGTCTTGGCGATCTCCTCGAGCTGGGCGCGGGAGATGGCACCCACCGAGCCCTTGGAGGAGGTGGCGGCACCCTTCTCGATGCCGGCGGCCTTGGAGATCAGCACCGAGGCGGGCGGGGTCTTGGTGATGAAGGTGAAGCTGCGGTCTTCGAAGACCGAGATCTCCACCGGGATCACATACCCGGCCTTGTCCTGCGTGCGGGCGTTGTACTCCTTGCAGAACGCCATGATGTTCACGCCGTGCTGACCGAGGGCGGGGCCCACCGGTGGCGCGGGGTTGGCTTTGCCGGCGTTGAGCGCCAGCTTGATGACAGCTACGACTTTCTTGGCCATCGACGAGGCAACGGGGCGGTAGTTCTGCGGATGACCGTTCCGGGGAGGGAACGGCTTGCGGGGCACCCGCACCGGAGGCGCGGGACACCCAGGGCCGCCCTCCGCAGGGAGACGGCCGCAACCGGGCCGGCAGCTAGCTCTGCTTGCTGATCTGGGAGAACTCGAGTTCCACCGGGGTTTCCCGACCGAAGATCGAGAGCAGGGCCTTGAGCTTGCTGCGCTCGCCGGACACTTCGATCACTTCGCCCTGGAAGTCCTTGAACGGTCCGGCGGTGACCAGGATCTGATCGCCCTCGGTGAGATCCACCTTCACCACGGGCTTCTTCTCGGCGGCCCGCTTGAAGATCCGGTCCACCTCGGCGCGGCTGAGGGGACGGGGCTTGATGTGGCCGCGGGCCTTGCCGGTGGCGCGCCGCTCCTCCTGCCCCACGAAGTTGATCACATTCGGGGTGCTGCGCACCGCCATCAGCGTGTCCTCATCCAGCACCATCCGCACCAGCACGTAGCCGGGGAA
>JBJTWS010000052.1:0-12557 GCA_046081905.1 Synechococcus sp.
TGACCTCACCTGGTCCTTGCGGGGGATGGCGGCACCGGAGTGGGTGGCGGAGAACTGGCCCGGCAGCGCCACGATCCTGGCGGTGCGCTGCAAAGGCAGGCGCGATGGCAAGCCAGTCGATGAGACCCATTACTACGTCACGAGTCTCAGGACCACAGCGAAAGCACTGCTGCAGCACGTGAGAGACCGCTGGTCGATCGAGAATTCCTGGCACTGGCCCCGCGACACCCAACACAAGGAAGACGATCACCGCTACCGCGAGACCAATGGTGTGCAGATCCTGGCCACGCTCCGCAGCCTGGCCATGAATGCCCTGCGTCTGGATGGCTTCTGGTCGATCACCGAGGGCTTGGCCGCTCTGGCCCATGACATCCCAGGCTTACTGGCACTGCTGGGCTGTCGAGAACCGGCTCAGGCATTGAGCTCTGCTTGACTTCTAATGAGCCCTGGGGTTGGGCTGGCTTCTTATCTCGTTTGGGTGTCTTAGAGTCATGGAAAGCGCATGGATTTCGAGCCTGTGGGCCCTCGCCTTGGGTTAGGGTTTATTCCCCAATTGCGCTGAGGCATCGGGGCCCATGCGCGACATCACCGAGCGTTCACGGCTTCGGGCTGCCCTTTTGCTTGGCTCCGCCCTTGGGGTCGGTCAATTGTCCGGGGTATTTCTGCCCGCTCAGGCCCAGGGGGAATCCGGCCTGCAGCAGAACAAGCGGGAGCAGGAGCTGCTGCGGGAGCGCCTTGATCGTCGCCAGCGGGAGCTTCAGAAGCCTGTCCCGGTGGTTGAGCCTGATCAGGCTCCTGAGACGGAGCCTGGGGTTGATGAGACGGAGACCTCGACGGAGCAGTCCCGCTGTGATCCAGAGTTGTTCCGGGTCCATCGGATCTCACTGATCGATGGGGATGGCAAGCTGCTGGCTCTGGATTGTCAGGCCCCGGAGCAGGGCTTTTTCAGCATCGGCCTTGAGTCTCGAACTGGTGGGGAGCGCCGTTTCGATGGAGATCGTGGCCCTGGTTTCACGTGCCGTTCTGAGACAACAAAAGTCTGCAATCAGTGGCGTGAACTGAATCAGATCCGATTGCGTCTGCTGGCGGTCCGGGGCCTGGAGATCAGGTCGTCTGCCGATGGTCAGCAATCAGGCCAGGGACCGGAGCCTTCGATCGCCTTTGCTGTGGCTGAACCGGCAGCTGATGCCACGTCGACACCAGTCATTCGTCCCCTGAAGACTCCTCTGCCGGAAGGATTGCAGCGGGTCCAGAAGCGTATCGTCCAGGAGATTTCCAACAACAACAACCTGTTTCTTGGTCGTGAACTTTCCCAGGATGCCCTGCGGTTGGTTTACAACTGGCTGCGAGAGGCCCAGAAGCCTCCGCAGGATGGAAGGGTTTCGCCACCGTTGGAGGAGCGATGGCGGCGGTGGTTGGCCGAACGACCGTCGCAGGATCGTCCTGCCCTGCGCAATGCCAAGGGCCTGATGGATCGACTCACCCAGATCAATCTTGATGCCCTCGGCGCTGAGGGTTATCTGGGTAAAGCCAGATTGCCGATCCTCAATTTTGCCTGGGGTGAGCTGCGCGTTACGCGGTTGTCAACGCTGTTGTCGCGTTTTGGGGAACTGAAGGCTGATTCCAATGAGGTCTGTTTGCCTCCGGAGTTGCATCAGGTCGTCGGAACAGCGGCCAGCCAGTCAAGGCAGCGTCCGCCGATCGCCTGGGACTGGGCCAAGCAGACCGTTGCCACTGATCTTGCTTCTGGCAGCCTTTTTCGTGTCGATAAATTATCGAGTGCCGTTCTTAAGCTGAATGAACTTGGAGGCGTCGATGCCAATGCCTGTATACGGGCGGGCTCAACCATTGGAACCTCGGATGTTTTGCTTTCTTTGAGGCGTACGCCGGTTGTCAAGGCTGATGTGCAGCTGGATAATTATGTTGTTCGATACACCGGTCCTTATGAGATTCAAGGCTCTTTGGGTCTGGAAGGGGCCTTTCGTTATGGTGAACGTATCAATTTAAGCGCTGGATATTCCGGTAATGTGAACTGGTATGGCAGCAGGCAGCTGGGGGTGACTGCCAATGTCCCGATCACTCCCGGCGGTCTCAATGTGGTGGCTGCTCTGAATTGGGCTGACTATCGTTCGCTTGAGCAGTTTACAGCGGATCACTATACTGGTTTCTATCGTTCGGGATCCCTGGGTCTCAACCAGGTGTTGTGGCGGCGTCCCCGTTCCGGGCTCAGTGCCAGGTTGGTGGGATCGCTCAATCACTATGAAGATTCGGCATTTAATGCGATCACTTATGATGATCGGACCACTGCAGTTGGACGTCTTTCTTTGCTGGGTGACTTTCAGGATCGTGTCTTTGGCGAAAAATCTCCTAGTTACAACGCTGCTCAGCTTGCATTTTCGTTCGGTGAGCTTTCGCGATCGCCTCAATATGCCAGTTATTTTCCCGGCGATGGCGGTGCTTTAGGTAAGGTTAATCTTAGCTTTAATCGGCTTCAGACCTTCGCGGAGTTGCCCCGATTCAGTCTTGGTCTTCAAGGGCAGGTTCAGCTTGCTTTCAGCAATCTGAATGTGGCGGAAGAGCTTTCTCTGGGCTGGCCCAATGGAGTCAGAGCTTATCCTCCCGGGGAAGCATTGGGAGATAGCGGCGTGGTTGGTCAGCTCACGGCTCGTTATGACCATCTGCCTGATCGTCGCAATCCTGGGGATCGTCGTCGCCTGGCTTTCAAGGCCTTTCTCGATGGTGGTTATGTCTGGCGCCGGTCAAATCCCTCTCTTAAAAGTGTTGACCCGCTTGAGCTGGGCCTCTGGGGACCGGGTGTGGGACTGGAGTGGGGGCGTGATCGGGATTACTCAGTCTCCATTGATTTAGCCTGGCCTCTGGGCCAGAACAGAGCGCGTCAGAATCGCCTCGATGTCGACGGTCTCAATCCGGAAGCCAGGCTCTGGGTGGGTGTACGCAAATGGCTATGACCAGCCCATGCAGAACCTCTTGGTGGTACCTGGCCAGTGCCGGCACCGTCACCTGCACCTCCCTGACTGCGGGCTCTTTCTTAGGTCAGGGGGCGGCCGTTCATGCTCTGCCGATCTACAGCGGCGCCGGGGCCGTCAATGTGGATGGCGTTGTTCCGGGATCGAATGCGTCGATTCGGGTCACGGCTGATCGGGGACTGGTGCGTTGGCAGGAGTTCAGCGTTCAGGCTGGAGAACGCTTTCGAATCGAAGGTACACCTAACCAGGCGATTCTTAATGTCGTCACTGGTTCTGCAGTCTCGAGCATCGGTGGTGCGGTCGAGTCGGGGCCCCGCTTTCTGTTGGCCAATCCCAACGGCATTGAGGTGCTTGGCACGGGGCAGATCATCGCTCCATCCACCTGGCTGACCACTGGCAGTGTTCGTGATGATGATTGGCTGCAGCATCGTTCGGTCTCGCCTGGGGCGGATGTTGCTGCTCCTCATATCCGGCTCGATCGCCAGACAGCCATCAACCTGGCTGGTGTTCTTGATGCCGAAGACGGTGTTCATGGCGGTGAGGTGACCGTACTGGCCCATGACATTCACCTGTCGCCGACAGCGCTGGTGACTGCCAGTGGTGCCAATGGTGGTGGCAGGATTCGAATCGGTGGTCAACGCTACGGTCTCGGTCCAGAGCCTCCCGCCACGCAGGTGACGGTGGCGGAAGGAGCCAGGCTTCAGGCCAATGCCACCAAGGTCGGAGATGGTGGTGAGATTGTGATCTGGGCGGAAGAGAGCACGCGTTTTGCCGGTCAGATTCAGGCTCGGGGTGGTCCTGAAGGCGGTGAAGGTGGTTGGGTCGAAGTGTCGGGTCGTCAGCAGCTTGATTTTCAGGGTCTGGTCAACACCATGGCTCCCCAGGGGCGGGTTGGCACATTGTTGCTTGACCCCACTGATCTGACAATCAATAACGCGGTTGATACCAATATCAATATTTCACCAGGTGTTTCACTGCTTCCCTCGTCATCACCTTCGGTGTTGACATGGAACACAATTCAAAAGAATCTCACGAATTCTTCTCTTCTGATTCAGACGACAGGCTCTCCAGCCAGTGGCTCTCAGAAAGGCGCGATCACGATCACCGAAGCCTCCCCTGATCTTGATCTTTCCAATCGATCGTTGACATTTCAGGCGGCAGATGACATCAAGATCAATGCCAGTGTCCATTCCACGGCCACCACAGGGGCCTTGGCATTCAAAGCCGGGACCACCGGTTCCGGGAATTCTGTTTCCATTGCCAATGGAAAGCAGCTTGTTGCTAATCAGGTGACGCTGACGGCAGATTCCATCCTTTTTAATGGCGGTTCTGTTGATCAAGTGGTTACCAAGGGGAATCAAGGGGAACAGAAATATAATGGTTCTGTTGTTCTTGCGGCAGATACAAGTCTGAGTGGTAACAAGGTTGTCTTCGCCAATGCCATCACAGGCGCCTATGGACTTTCTCTTGCTTTTTCGGGAGTCACAGATCTCACTGCTGGTGTGAGTGGATTGAAATCATTGGCCGTGGGATCTTCCGGTACAGCGACCTGGCTCTCGGGCAGTCTCAGCACCTTGGGTTCTCAGACCTATGGAAGCCCTGTGCTGCTGAAGGGTGACACGACCATCACCAGCCTGGGAACAGGAACGGATGGCACAGTCAGATTTGCTGACAAGGTCAATGGGCCCTATGGGCTGGAGATCAAGACAACGGCAGTTCCGACGGCTGGCTCTGTATTTTTTGAGGCTCCAATTGGATCATCAGATGCTTTGAGGGAGATGACGGTTCGATCTGACACACTCACTCTTTCGGATGTCTCCACAAAGCGAGAGCAGGCCTATCTGGTAACTGATTTTCTGCAGATCTCAGGTGTCCTGGCAGCGACTGACCTGGGAAAATCAATTACCTTGGCCGCTAAAAATATCAGCCTGCATGCCGATACGCTGATTCAGACAAATGCCGGCTTGGTGGAGCTTAAGGCTCCAGTGAATAGCGGTAGTGGTGTGGGTAAAAATCTAAAAATAACCACCGTTTCCTCTGCTCCAAATTCTGGAGCTGCCGATATTAAGTTGAGTTCTGCGGTTGGGTCAATCAGTCGGATTGGTGACTTGGAGTTAAATAGTGATTCGAATGTGTGGATGTCTGGAAGTGTGTATGCCAATAGCGTGTTGACTGGAGTCGGTGGTTCGACTGTGTTCAATGGCGGAGAAGTCAATACCACAGCTAGTCAGACGTTTGCTAATCCGCTGTTCCTGGGGGCCCCGATGATCCTTCGAAATATTGGTGAGGGTGGTTGGATTGAGGTTCACGATGTTGATGCCACGGCAGCATCTCCCGATGCCACTCTGACGCTGGAGAATTTACGAGGTGACGTCAGATTGTTTGGAAATCTTGGTGGTGTTCGCCGGCTTGGGCCCATTCTGGTCAACTCTGGTGGCACCACAAGATTCGGTGATCCTTCTGGATATAGCAGTCAGTTAATTAATGCGATCTCTTTGACTACTGATCAATTTGGCGATCTTGTTTTCGATCTGCGTGGTGGAGAAATTGTTACCAGTGGCTCTCAGCTATATGGTGATCTTGGAGGTGCTCTTTTGTCCTCTGATTTGCGTTTGCGTACATATGGAAGCGAAGCAAGCTCTTTGTCCCTGGCAGGAGCCATGGATGCTGATCCTATCGCTTACTCAACGCCCAATTTCGGGATCGATATTGCTGGAACCGCTACATTTTCCGGGAATATTGGGGCATCCAGTCCACTGGGATTGATTACTATTGACAACAGCTATGGTACGCGCTTCGCTGGAAGCCTTGCTGCCGATGCCTTGGTATTTCAACCAACGACGGTGATTCCTCCGGCCCCTGGCAGTAATTATCTAGAGTTTTTGGGTAATTTAAATTTGATCTCAGGCCTTGAATTTAATCCCGTTAATGGATATCAAGCTGCTCGTGATATCGCCCTGAAAGGGGCTAGTAATTATATCGGCTATTCCAGGGGAGTGACAACATTTGTAAATACGGGCTCATTGCTGATTGGTGGTTTGTACGATTCCAAGAATTCTTCCGTCGAAGCCCTGACAATTTTTGATGGTGGTTTGATGGTCCTTGGTACGCAGGAAAAAACCATCTTGGCTGGAGTGATTCAGGCAGGTGTTCAAGGCGATGGTGTCATCAATTTTTTTAATGCCAACCCCCCGTTGACTGTTGGCACTGGAATTTACCAGTTAGAGCATCATTTCAATACAAACGATCCTGTTATCTTAAAGGGAAGCGTTATTAAGTTCTCTGGAGCCTTTGATTCAACCCCTTCGAAATCCGTAGGTTTGGTCATCGACACGGGTGGCGATGGTGCGAATGGCCATGTTTACTTGAATGCCAAGTTTGGTGTTTCAGAAGCATTAGATTTTGTCAGTACAACGAATAGCCTTGGTTCTCTGGCGATCGATACCAGTTCGATCATTACCAAGGCAGGCCAGAATTACATGGAAGCCAAGGTTGAACTCTTCGGTCAAGGCCTCACCGCAAGTAGTCTTAATGCTGGAACCATTGAATTTGCTGGAAAGATAGATGTTTCCAGCAATCAAACCCCTGTTGGTCTCCATGTCATCACCGATGGCATTGCTCGTTTTTCCGGTCCGATCGGTTCATCCAATCCTCTGGCCGATCTCAGCACGTTCAGCCTCAAGGTGTCGTCTGGAACGACAGAATTCAATGGAGGTCTTGTTAAGACGTATGGCAATCTAGTCCTGGGAAAATCCGTCTTTCTGGGTGGTGATAAGTCATTTACATTTGATGCTCCTATCTTCTTGGTTGCGGATACAACTCTGACCAGTGCAGCATCTTTTGACATTGTTTTGAATGGAACCATTAATAGCTCTCCTGTTGCTTCTTATGGTTTGACTATTAATGCGGCGGGGCGAACGACTCTCGCCGGTGATATTGGCAAAGTCAACGCTCTTCGTTATCTCGTCACTGATGTAGATGGTTCCCTGGAGATGACTGCGGCAACCATCAAGACCAGCGGTCCTCAGACGTGGAATGATCGTCTGGTTGCGATCGGAGCTCAGTCGGGGGATACCGTTCGATTGAGCAGCACCAATGGTGGTGACATCATGATCAGTGGCAATCATGTTGAGGGTCCCGGTGCTCTACAGATTCAGACCAGTGGTGATCTGACGATCAGCGGGATGACAGGAAGTGCCACCCCCTTGACCTCTTTATCCATCACAGCACGTGATATTGATATGCATGATGTCACCACGCTTAATTCACAGGTTTATAATGCTTCTGGCACGATCAGAACCCATAGTGCTTATGCGACCAAGATGGTGGCGCAGCCAATCACCTTCAATGGATCGTTGGTTCTGTCTGATTCCACCACCGTTGTCACCGATCGTGGGATTGTCACCTTTGCGGGCAATGTTGATAGCTCTCAGATGGCAGCTTGGGACCTTTCTGTTAATACAAGTACTCCGGCTCCATTTTTTGGTGGCGATATCTTTTTTAATGGCAACGTTGGTGCTATCGCTTCTTTGGGCAATGTGTCGCTGGTCGGCTCAGGTGTCAATCTGATTCATGGTTTATTCAGTGCTCTCAGTCTTGCTGTCGATACCACGGGTGTGACGCAATTGGCAGGGGGGTCAGTTATGACCACTCATGATCAGACCTATGGAGGCGTGGTGGAATTGAAAGCTGATACAAGTGTTGTCAGTCGCTCTAATGGTGTTATCCGTTTTAACGGTAACCTTGTCAGCCCTGGGACGGATTACGGCCTTTCCATTAACACACGCGGGCCAACTATTTTCAATGCTCCCATAGGTCGGGATCGGAGCGGTGATTCGCATCCACTCAGGAGTCTTGAAACTGATTCTGGTGGTTCAATCACGCTCAATGGAGGCGTTGTTGAAACTAATGGTGATCAATTGTATGGTGATCGGGCTGTGTTGGGTGCTGATCTGCTGCTCCAGAGCAATAGAAACGGTGCTATCACTTTCTCCTCAACGGTGGATGCCGTTGATGCTGCTTCCAGTGCCCTGATGATCAATACAGGTGGTCTCACGACGTTGGTCGGACGGGTGGGAACAGCCACTCTTCCCTTGACGAGTGTGATCACTGATCGACCTGGATCCGTCTGGCTCAGCGGTGGTTCCATTACCACGTTTGGCGATCAAATTTATAATGATTTATCAGGGGTTCGCCTTGGTTTTGATACACGTCTTGATAGTATTGGTGCTCTTGATCAAGTTCCTTACGATGTTTGGTTCGGAGGGCCTGTTGATGGTGCTGTTCGTGGCCAGCAGTCTCTGACCATTAACACGCAAGGCCTTACCCACTTCAGTGGTCCCGTTGGTTCGATCATGCCTCTTCGGAGTCTGACGACAGATGCTGGGGCTTCAGGTTTTAATCGACTGGATATTCAAGGGGGTGCAATCACAACGACGGATTTTCAGTCCTATGGTGAGAATATCCTGATTGCAACAGGGATCGAAGGTGGTAATACCCGTTTGAGTACAGCAGAGGGGCGGATCAGTTTCGAAGGTCTCGTGGATCTTGCTTCCGTCAGTCAACCCGGTCATCTGACGATTGAAGCTCCTGGTTCGTCGGTCACATTCAATCAGGACGTTGGCCTTCAGAACCCATTCCTGACGGTGACGGTATTGACGAGGGATCTGAACCTCAAGGATTCGACAATCAATGTCAATGGTTGGGATGCGATCAATCCCAATTTTGTTAATCTGCGTGCCACCATTGCCCTGCAGGGAACCGGCAGCGTCAATTCATCACGACCTGGCGGTCTCCAGGGTGGATCCGTCTTGCGTTTGCAGAACTCTACTCTTAATAATAGTCGCTGGTCGGTGTGGTCTGATTCGCCTTTATCAAATATACAGCCGACCCCAGTTGATTCGCTCCCTGGTCAGTATGGTGTTCAGTATAGCGTTCCCTATCTGACGCCGTACGGTCAGATCATGCCGTCGGCTCTGGATGGGAATGGCAATCAGTTTCTTTATCGGACGGCTCGAGTTCCATCCCCAGTGCCTCCCGATCCGTCTGGACCGGTTGATCAGCTATTTTCTCACTTGTTGAATGCGTTACAACCCTCTTTGAGTCTGCGCCTGCCTGAGCAGGAGGCGCCTGTTGAAAGTGTTGGGGATTATCTACGGCTTCCTGCAGATCGTAGCTCCGTGTCCTGGGCTCCTTCTGGTGCGATTCGCGAGATGATCATGGGTGACCTGGCGTTTTCTGGTTCTTTTTCGGGGGGTGCTGTCGCCGGTCGTCTGCCTCTGTTCTCATTCAATGAGTTCACAGCAGATGCCACGCTTGGCTTGGCTGGCTTGTTCCAGATGCCGCCAACCGTTACCAATCGCGGGCCTCGACCTCAGCCCACGACGCAGCCACCTGAGGCCTTCCAGCCACTGTTGACGGCATCAGTGGACCTTCAGGACTACACCCCTGCTTCTATTGAATTTCCGTTACTTCCTCTGGATCTCGCCGTTGGATCATGGTCTCGTTCGCTTTCTTCGCCTGTATCGACGCGCAAGGCAGAAGTTGAGGTTTATCCGATTCCGCTCAGTCGCCTGGTCGGATTTCCCACGTCTCCTGTTCGCCTTGATGATCTGCAGATCTCCGGGTATCAGTTCCGCTCCCAGTCCTATGTCGCTCTTCCCAGAGACCATCGCGGTCACTACAGCCCTCCTGCGGGAATGCGCCTGAAGACCACCCAGGACAGTCTCACCCTGTCGCGTGCTCTGGGGCCATCTCAGGGTCTGGTTGCGCTGGAGGTCGTGGTGGATCATCAGCCTTCCGGCCGCTCCCAGCTCTCGGAGGAGCTGGCTTCCGTGTTGGAACGCGTCACGATCGCGGTGCCGACGGTGTTCGGGACCGTGATTCATGTGGATGTGCCGACGGCGGATCTACCGCGTCACATGGTGACAGATCAGGCCCAGGCCCCCAGTCGCCTCAGCAGTGGCAGCCGACGTTCCTGAACCTGGATCACCAGCTCCTGTAATCGCGCTTTCAGCGTTTCTCCTTCCAGTCGCTGACCCTCCTGACTCAGGCTTCTGCCGAGGATCTTCAGGGTTCTGGCCAGATGATCGCTGAGTTGATCAGGTTGGTAGTGGCGTGACCCCTCAAGCACCAGCAATTCAAGATCTCCCAGCATCAGACCATTGCCTGCCAGTGGCAGAGCGACGGCCTGGTAAGGAGCACCAGCGCTTGTGGTTTCTGTGATCACCTGATTGAAGCGTTGGGCAGGCCCTGGATCCGGGTTGTGCACTGGCACCAGTCCGACGAGGCGGGCCTGCAGACAAAGTGCCAGATTCTGCAGCAGATGGGCCTGGGAGGTGCGTGTCGGGTCCTCACCGGCGCTTTCCACCACGTGGCCTGGATCGAGACGCTGACGTAGTTCGCCGATGCTGATCGGGCCCATTTCCATTTCCTTGAGCATCGCTCGGAAATGTTCCGGTCTGCCTTTGATCTCGCCCATGGTGGTTTTGAATTCAAAGGCTTCATCTGTCACCTGGTTCACGGAGACCAGGCTGATCACCTGGATGCGATCAATGGTCAGTTCCATTTCCCGACGCCAGATCGGATCGCGTCCCTTGGCATAAACATCTCGCCGGAATCCTTTATTGACCAACAGATCTCGGCAGAGTTCCGCCAGGGCACGATCGGCCTGCGCTGTCACCAGGTCCCGTTGCGCGGGTGGCAGCAGGCCATCGAAGTTTTCCGGCAGGGTGGCCGACCCGAGATAATTGAATCCTCCGCTTGCAAGATCGTTGATCATGCTGTCGACGAAGGCTGGTTGCCAGCACTGGTGGTTGTATTCCTGCAGTAGATAGCTGCCATCCTGTCGTGGCAGTAAGGCCAGCCTGGCAGCGAGATCAGGTTGATATTGAAAGAGGCTGGCGGAGGCTTCTTTGAGGGATCCGAAGAAAGCGGTGGCGGCGCGCAGGGATTCAGCGCCGGCGGATTCCCGACTCTGAAAGCTGTTCACCGCATGCTGGAAGGGCACCATGCCGAGCCAGCCGGGCATGGTGTTGTAGGAGACATAGAACAGACCTCCTTCCCGCACCAGTTGGCTGGCCAGTGACACCATCGCTTCCCGCACTTCCGGACTCACCCAGGTGGCGACGCCGTGGGCGCAGGCCAGGTCGAATGGTGGCCAGTCTCGAGGCGGGTCCTGGGCGAGCCTGACGAAATCACCACGCAGGAACTGAATATTCTGCAACCCTGCTCTGGCGGCCAGATGTCGCCCATGGGCGATGTGTTCGGGGTTGAGATCGATTCCGGTGAAACTGGCGTGGGGGTAGCAGGCGGCCAGCAGGCAGAGATGGAAGCCCTGGCCGCAGCCCAGATCGAGATAGCGGAAGGGCGCATTCAGGTCGGGCGGGCGGTGTCCGTTGATCAGGGCCGCCAGGCTGATGATTTCTGGAGACTGCTCCGGGTAGAAGCCATAGGTGTAGCCGCTTTCGGCAAAGTACCCGTGGCTCCAGGTCATGGCGTGGAAACGTCGTCGCGACCAGCCTAAAGGGCTGTCCCAGGCGATCAACCGGGAATCGTTCCCAGGTTCCAGAATGGGGGGATGATGTTTCAGCTTCAGGCTCCCTACAGCCCTCAGGGCGATCAGCCCACCGCGATCGAGGCCCTCACGGCCGGGGTTGAGGCCGGTGAGCGGTATCAGACTCTGCTGGGGGCCACCGGTACCGGCAAGACCTTTTCCATTGCCAATGTGATTGCCCGGACCGGGCGACCGACTCTGGTGCTGGCCCATAACAAGACTCTCGCGGCGCAGCTCTGCAACGAGTTGCGGGAGTTTTTCCCAAACAACGCCGTTGAATATTTCATTTCCTATTACGATTACTATCAGCCGGAGGCTTATGTGCCGGTTTCGGATACTTATATTGCCAAGACGGCGTCGATCAATGAGGAGATCGACATGTTGCGCCACTCGGCGACGCGTTCTCTGTTTGAACGTCGTGATGTGATCGTTGTTGCGTCCATCAGCTGCATTTATGGTCTTGGGATTCCCTCGGAATATCTGAAGGCTGCCGTCAAGTTCCGCGTCGGAGAGTCATTGGATCTGCGCGGCTCTTTGCGAGAGCTGGTGAATAATCAATATGCTCGTAACGACCTGGAGATCGCTCGCGGTCGTTTCCGGGTGCGAGGCGATGTGCTTGAGATCGGCCCCGCTTATGAAGACCGTTTGGTGCGGATTGAGCTCTTTGGCGATGAGGTGGAGGCTATTCGTTACGTTGATCCCACGACGGGTGAGATCCTCAAGAGCCTGGAGGAGATCAATATTTATCCTGCTAAGCACTTTGTGACCCCGAAGGAGCGGTTGGAGGAAGCGATCAAGGAGATCCGATTGGAGCTGCGCCAACGGTTGGACGCTCTTCATGAGCAGGGGCGTCTCCTGGAAGCTCAGCGCCTGGAGCAACGCACCACCTACGATCTGGAGATGCTGGAACAGGTTGGATATTGTAATGGTGTGGAAAATTATGCTCGTCATCTGGCGGGGCGCGAAGCTGGTACACCTCCGGAATGTCTGATTGATTATTTCCCCGACGACTGGCT
>JBJTWS010000053.1:0-2728 GCA_046081905.1 Synechococcus sp.
ATCGGGCAGCAACTGGGTGCCCACGCTCACATCGCTGCTCTACACCCCCGTGTTTGTGGTGCCCACCATGCTGGGCCGCATCCCCGGCTACCCCGACAGCGCCCTGGGATTCGGGATGACCGTGGCGCCACAATCGCTGCCGGGCACCTACCTCTCCGGGGGCGTGTTCGATGGCCGGCTGGGAGCCACCAACACCCCCACTGGCCTGGTGGCCCCCAGCCTGAGTGGCCCGCTCTTCTCGATCGCCCAGGCGGGCACCTTCTGGATGCTGGGTCCCCAGGGCAAGCCCGGGCAGCTGTTCCTGGGGGCCTGGAACCAGGGCGGTCCGCTGCAGGCCGGCAGCGTCAGCGAGGCCTCGGCCTGGGGCCTCTACGGCCAGATTAGCCAGCGCCTCAGCCACTTCCGCTACAAGCGCGACAGCAGCGGCCTCAACGTGTTCCTGCAGGCGGGCTGGACTCCCTCCACCACCAACCTGATCCAGAGCTCGATCGGCGGGGGCCTCACCCTGTGGGCGCCCTTCGCCAACCGCCCGAAGGACAGCTATGGCCTCGGGCTCTCCTGGGCCGCGCCGAACAGCAATCCGGCCAGCTTCGGCTTCAACGGCAGCGAGATGATCCTGCAGGCCTATGCCCAGCTGCACGTGGTGGGCAATCTCTTCCTGCAGCCCACGCTCTCGCTGCTGCCGCGGGTGGGCCTGCCCGATGCCAGTGCCCCCTCTCTGAGTGGCACCCTGCAGCTCACGGCCCTGTTCTGAGCCCCCCCGGCTCGAACACCAGCAGGCAGCTGGCATCCCAGCGGCCGCCATGGAGGCGGTCGCAGCAGAGGCGGCAGGCCAGGCCGCTGCGACGGCGACGGTAGGGAGCGCTCTGGCCGCAGCGGGGACAGCGGGCGATCCAGGCCGCCGGCGCGGCGGGCACCGGAAAGCGGTGCCGCACACTCACCTCGAAGTGGCGCTGGCTGGCATTGATGCGAGCCATCTGTTCCCGGAAGCGGGGGCCATGCACCTCACGCACCTCCAGCACCCGGTCCACCCAGGCGTGAATCATCTCGTGGCAGAGGGTGCTGAGGGTGGCCTCCCGCGGCAACGGCTCCAGCAGCGGCCGCGAGAGCACGATCTCGCAGAGTTCTCCCCCATCCGGCCGGCGTCCGCGGCGATAGAAGCCGGCTGTGCGGGTCAGCCGCCCGTCGCTCCAGCGCACAGCCACGAGGGAGCTGCCCGCGGGGGCGAGGCAGCCGCCGAAGTGCTCGCGGTCGAGCCGGTGGAACAGGGGCAGCAGCGGCTCCAGCGGCACCCCGGACCCAGCGGTGATCAGGCGCCATTGTGGCCGGACCGTCCGTCAGCCTCTGAGGCCGATAGGAACGACGCACAGGGCCGCAGAGGATGGACTGGGAACTGATCAGCAACATCGGCAGCAAGGCCCTGCTGGCCGGCGCCGGCGCCCTGCTCCTCTACTGGACCATCAGCGCCGTGAAGCTGGTGCTGAGCGCCCGCGGCATCAACCCGCTGATCAAGCAGTTCTTCACCCAGGTGGCCAGCGGCCAGGTGGATGGCGCCTACCTGCTCACCACCAAGAACTACCGCAGCCACGTGAACCGCCAGCAGTTCATCCGCTTCCTGGCCGGTCTGCAGCTGAACCGCTACCGCAACCTCAAGAGCGGTCGGCCCCGGGTGGAGGAGAACCAGATCATCCTCACCGTGAAGCTCAAGAGCGACGACAAACAGAAGCTGCCCCTCGACTTCACCTTCGTGAAGCTCGACGACCAATGGCGGATCGACCGGATCCGCAGGCCCGTCGCCGCCTGATCCCATGGCTGGCGCCGGCGGGCTGCACCATCCGGATGCCCAGGGCCGGCGGGCAGCCGAGCTGCACGCCCTGCTGAATCGGGCCGCCCATGCCTACTACGTGCTCGATGCCCCGGTCATGGAGGACGCGGTCTACGACGCGCTCTACCGGGAGCTGGAGGCCCTGGAGCGGGCCGACCCGAGCCTGATCGCCCCGGACAGTCCCACCCGGCGGGTGGGGGGCGCGCCGGTGGAACGCTTCACGAGCGTGGCCCACCGGATTCCCCTGTTCAGCCTCGACAACGCCTTCAACCTGGAGGAGTTCAGGGCCTGGTACGGCCGCCTGCTGCGGGCCCTCGACCGCGCACCGCAGCCCGACCAGGACCTGCCCGCCCTGGCCATGGCGGGGGAGCTCAAGATTGACGGCAACGCCCTCGCCCTCAGCTACGAGCACGGCGTGCTGGTGCGGGCCGCCACCCGGGGCGATGGCGAGAGGGGTGAGGAGATCACCGCCAACGTGCGCACCATCCGGAGCGTGCCGCTGCGGCTGCAGCTGGCCGCGCCGCCGCCCTGGTTGGAGGTGCGCGGCGAGGCCCTGATCCCCGATCCGGTGTTCGCGGCGATCAACCGGGAGCGGGCGGTGCAGGGCGAGGCCCTGTTCGCCAATCCCCGCAACGCCTGCGCCGGCACCCTGCGCCAGCTGGATCCCAGGGTGGTGGCGGCACGGCGGCTGGACTTCTTCGCCTACACCCTGCACCTGCCGGACGACTGGCAAACCAGCGCCGGCGATCCGGCTCGGCCCAGCACGCAATGGGAAGCGCTGCAGTGGCTCCAGGCCGCCGGCTTCCGGGTGAACCCCAATGCCGAACTGCTGCCCTCGCTGGCGGCGGTGGAGGCCTTCTTCGCCCAGTGGGAGGAGGGGCGCAAGACGCTGCACTACGCCAC
>JBJTWS010000054.1:0-2593 GCA_046081905.1 Synechococcus sp.
CCGCACGGCGATGGCCCGCCAGCGGGGATGGGGCGGAGCCAGCAGCTGGGTAAGCAGGGTGGTCAGGACGGCGATGGCGACGGTCTCGCCCAGCAGGGCCGCCAGGGCACCTGGGTGGCCGGCGAGCGCTGAACCCGCCACGAGGGCGAACCCCGCAGCCAGCAGGGAGATCAAGGGCAACAGCACTCGCGGCCGTAGCCGCACCCCAAGGGCCACGAGCAGGCCGACGGCTGCCACCACGGCCGTGCAGGCAACCGCCAGCAGCAGCTCCGCCGGCAGGTGCAGACCGATCAGGCCCCCCAGCAGCCAGGCGAGCGGCAGCAGCAGTGGCAGGCGATCCCCGCTCGGTCCGCCAGACTGCGCCGCCAGAAGCACCAGAGCGATCACCAGCAGCAGCTCGGTGGGCTCCAGAAACAGCCGCGCCATGCCATCCCCCAAGGGCCCGTAGCCGGTGGCGGTGAGATGGGCGAGGAGCGCGATCACGTGAGGGCTCGCTCCAGGAACCACAGCCCCACCAGTGCGACCACCCCGCCGGCCCCTTGCACAAAGCGCCGACCACCGGGCCAGCGGCGCGTTTCCCCCAGCAGGATCCCGAGCAGATGCAGCAGCCCTGTGGCGATCACAAAAGCCAGGCTGTAGAGCAGGGCGTTGCTGCCATCCGGCAGTTCAGCGCCATGGGCATGGCCATGGAACACCGCGAAGGCGGAAACGATCAGCGCCGCCAGCCACAGCGGCGACCGCAGCTCGAACAGCACCATCAGGCCCATCACCAGGCCCGAGATGGCAATGCCGATCTCAACGCCTGGAATCGGCACCCCGAGCAGGCCCACCAGCCCCCCGAAGGCCATCACCAGCGGAAACGCCACCGGCAGCACCCACAGGGCCGGCGGGCCGAGCACCGCCCCCCAGAGCCCCACCGCCACCATCGCCACCACGTGATCGAGGCCGCTGATCGGATGCAGGAACCCCGCCACGAAGCCACCACCGGGGTGGGCATCGGCATGGGCCCAGGCGGCGGCAGGGGTCAGAGCCAGGGCGGTTGTGGCCAGCATCAGCCAACGCAGAGGGCGCATCCGCATCAGAGGGCTGTCCTGAATCCTGATCCCATGACGATGGGCTGCAAGTTCTGTGGCGTTGCTCCGTGAAGATCAACCACGCCGCAGCGGCCAGCAGCATGGAGGCCAGCACGTAGTTGCGGGTGATCAACGCTGCTCGACACCAGCTGTGCCCAAGAAGAAGGCGCCCCGTGGGGGGGGCCTTAGCACCGGTCGCGGATCATCGCCTTGGCATCTGGGGCTCGATCGGGTCGGGTGTCTGTGGCTTCACGCATGCCCTGCCTTGTGCCTGACAGGAGAGGGAAGGGATCACGTCTCTGGAAAGAGATGCTCAAGGCTTGACCTTCTCAGCTGTGATCCCGACCCGGGTTATGCAGCCCGGGGTTTCAACACGCGGGAAACAGAACTGGCGTATCGCTCTCTGCGGCTACGGGATGACGCTTGCGCCGCGTCACCGAGTTCACCTGTTGTGTGTCGCATCGTTGGCGCACCTCCGCTGTGCGCACCGGCTCGGGTGATCCCTGGCCGGACTCTGTTGGAGGGCGAGGGTCGGGTTGGCTCCCAGGCCTCCCCTCAAGTTCAAAGTACGCCCCTTTTCATCTGGCGGTGGCCCGCTGGAGTTCCTGTTCCCGTACCTGCAGAAACCTAGTCGGCGCAACGCTTCCGAGGCGCTTCCCTCCTCCTCTGGAGGCTGCAGCACCGGCAGTTCTATGAACTGGGCGCATGGATTTGCGGATTGCTGCACCCGCACGGCAACCTGAAGCCTGCCCGGGCCATCCCCACGAGCCGACCCGCTGATTGCCATGGGTTTCCGCTTCCGCCGCTCCGCCCGCCTGGGGCCACTGCGCTTCAACTTCTCCAGCGGAGGACTGAGCTCGATCTCCGTTGGCGGGCGAGGGGCCTCGTTCAACATTCCGGTGGCCCGCGCACCACCGTGGGGCTGCCGGGCACTGGCCTGAGCTGGAGCGTGGAACACGCCCCCGATCGTCCTGCTGCGATCCCGGCCGGCCCTGCGGCGGGACTGCCCAACAGCCGGCGGCTGCGGCCGGGCCAGCTCGATGCCCTCAAGCAGTCGCTGCTGGGCATGCTGCGTCAGGAGTTGTTCGCAGCCGGCTCAGCAGGGGAGCGGCTATTGGAGCACGGCCTGGTGAGCCGTCTGCTCGCCGATGGCTCCCTCTTGGCGCGAACGGCTGGCCTGTTGGCACTGATCGAGACGCCAGAGGCGATGGAGGCCTACCTGCTGCGGGCCCAGGGGCAGGACGATGCCAAACGCCGCGCCCAGCGCTGCATCACCGCCGTGCAGGAAGCCTCCAGGCTGGCCTCTGCACGGGGCTGGCTCTCCTGAGCTGGCAAGGGCAGGCCCAATGCTTCGGGCTTTGTTGTGTGTGCCAGTTCCTAACGAACCATGGCCGCCTTGGCCGAAATGGCCAGAGTTCGGGAACGACCTGAATGACTGCATGAAGCATCGCGCCATCTGCCCACTCGCCCTGTCCTCAACCGCTGTCGCTCTGACATCAGCCCTGGTCCTGAGCGGCTGC
>JBJTWS010000055.1:0-6834 GCA_046081905.1 Synechococcus sp.
CCCGGCCATCAACCTCTACTTCGCCTTGGAGGCGGCGCTGGAGATGATGCAGGCCGAGGGCCTGGAGGCGATCTTCGCCCGCCATGCCCGCCACCGCGCCGCCGCCCAGGCCGGCATGAAGGCGATCGGCCTGCCCCTCTACGCCGCAGAGGGCTGCGGCAGCCCCGCCATCACAGCCGTGGCCCCCGACGGCATCGACGCCGAGACCCTGCGCAAGACGGTGAAGCAGCGCTTCGACATCCTGCTGGCCGGTGGCCAGGACCACCTCAAGGGCCAGGTGTTCCGCATCGGCCATCTGGGCTTCGTCTGTGACCGGGACGTGCTCACCGCCGTGGCGGCCATCGAAGCCACCCTGCAGGAGCTGGGCCTGCACAAGGGCACCCTGGGCGCCGGCGTGGCCGCCTGTGCTGCCGCTTTGGCGGCGGGCTGAACCAGCCGCCAAGGCGGTGCGGGGATGCTGGGGTGGAGGGGGGGCGGGGCCTCCCCTGAGGCCTGCTAAACTAACTAATGGCACCTTGCGGGTGTAATTCAGTGGTAGAATGTCAGCTTCCCAAGCTGAACGTCGCCGGTTCGAATCCGGTCACCCGCTTCTAGCCCAGGCCTTGAAAATCTCCCGAGAAGCCAGTCAGGCACTGGCTTTGGGGATTCCAGCGGCTGACCGCACCTGACAGGCCGTGCCAAGCTGTGGGGCCGATCTTCTCACCAAACGTCTCACATTGCGCCGACCCGTGACTGGGAGGGGACGATCCGCACCGTGGTGTCTCACGCCCTGTCTCAGCGGGGTTGCCGGAGAGGTTGGACCGTTCTGAATCATCGGGGGAACGTCCGGTTGAACATCGCCGCAGGTGCGGCCGGAGGGAAAAGACGGCAGGTATTGCTTCCAATTCCATGGCAATGCGATCAAGTCGATGAAATTCGGGATGCAGTCGTCTATGTGTTTGATGAATTTCATAAGGGCGTTGATCCAGATCTCTGCGTAGCTCGCATCCTCCGGCCGCACCATGCCGCATCCGGTGCGGGATCAGCTGCAGAAGCTCCAGGCTTGCCCACCATCTCGGTTGGCGGCTCACAGCTCAGCGCTCCTGCCGCACCCCTCTCGATCGAGGACTGGTCCGAGCTGATCGAAGCCTTTCGTGACTACAAGCTGCTCAGCGGCGAGATCAAGGGCTCGACCTGGGAACGGGTCTATCGGCACCACATGAAGCACGTGCTGGGAGCCATGGTGATGCCTGCTCCACCGCAGAACGCCAAGCAGTTGCTCGAGGGCCTGGCAAAGATCTGGGCAGACAAACCGGGAGGACGCACCCGCCAGATCCAGATGCAATGCACCACTGCCCTGCTGCGCTGGGCCCGTGAGGAGCAGCGGCTGGGCGAGGAATGGGATCCCCCGCAGAATCTTGCGACCTATGTGGGGCGCTCCAGGACCCCACAAGCCATCACCACACCCCTGCAGGTGGCGGACATCCTGGCTCTGGTGGATGCACTGCCTGATCCTCGCTGGCGCTTTGGCTTCCAGTTGATGGCGGCCTACGGATTGCGCCCTGAGGAACTGCACCACCTTCAGCTCCGTGATGGCCGCCTCTGGTGCACCTATGAAAAGGTGGCCTCACGCGGCAAGACCAAGCCCCGCACCCTGAGGCTGCTGCCCTGTGATGACTGGGCCGCCCAGTGGCAACTCGCCGAGCAGTACGCCCCCGACCGGCTCCCACCCATGCGAGTGGGCTTCGCAGGAAACGACATCAGGCAGTATCTGCACCGACGCCCTCTCTGGAACAAGCTCCGGCAGGACTACGAGGCCAAGGGCGAGAAACTCGTTCCCTACTCCTGCCGTCACGGCTACGCCCACCGGGCCCACGTGATCTGCGACCTGCCGCCCAAGGTGGTGGCCGCGGCAATGGGCCACAGCGTGCAGACCCACCTGGCGGCCTACAGCCGTTGGTGCGGAGATGACGTGGTCGATGACGCCTTCGCCAAGGCGGAGCAGCGTTTTCTGGCGGCATGAGGATCACCGCCTCCGCCTTCTCGAACACCTGGGCCCAGTCCGGCCCAGCCCTGAGGGTTGCTCAGGGCCCTATACCGCGATTCAGACTGGACCGAAGAGCTGGGCTGGGTTGTCCATGGCGCATCGCGTGTTGACCGAGATCGTCGTGAGCATCTCGGAGCACAAGAAGAACCCCATGGCCACCGTGGCAGCGGGAGATGGGATGGCCGTGGCTGTGCTCAACCGCAACGAGCCGGCGTTCTATTGCGTGCCGGCCAAGGCCTACGAGGAATTGATGGACCTGGTGGAAGACCTGCAGCTGGGTCAGCTTGCTGATGTCCGACTGGCAGACGGACAGGAGCCGTTGCGGATCAGCCTTGCTGCCCTCTGAGTTCGGCTTTCCTCTGCAGGCCCGCTTCGGATTGTTGGCTTACTCCAGTGCTGGCCTCATTCCGAGGGCAGCCGCGGCTTGCTGCATCCGGCCATCGAAACTGGCCAGATGAGTGCAGCGGCTGTGCAGCGCCACCGCCAGATGCAAGGCGTCACCCGCGCGCAGCCCGAGGCCCGGACCCTGGAGCAGCTCGGCCGCCTGGCGAAAGCGTTCGCGATCGAGCGAGCGCAGTTCCACTCCGCCCTGCAGCAGGCGCTCGAACTGCTCCCCAGCCACCTGGCGTGCTGCTGAACTGAGGCCGTGATGGCGCTGCTTGATCCCCAGGGCGCTGTGGGTCTCGGTGATCAGCCAGTCGCTGCTGATCAGGTGTTCGCAAGATTGCCCAAACCAGTCGAGCGCTTGGGTACTGCGTTCTTCTGGGGTCAGCAGAGCCACCACCACGCTGGTGTCGAGGTAGATCATCGAGGGCTCAGCGTCACCAGCGTTCACCGCCGCGGCACTCCTCGATCACCGAAGGAGTGAGAGGCATGGTGGCCTGAAGCTGGCGCAGATCAGCGGCCAGGGCAGAGCGATCCAGCTTGCGCAGAGGCTCCAGGCTGATGCGGCCATCAGGGCCAACGACGATGTCGATCTGATCGCCTTCCTGCAGACCGGCCCGACGCAGGCAATCGGCCGGGAGCCTGACCGCCAGGCTGTTCCCCCAGCGGCGGATCGCCTGCGGGAAGTGCTGGCCGGCATCAGCTGAGCGATCCTGAGGCCTGGACTGTGTCACGGAACGCCTTCGGCCGTTCAGCCACCTGTAGAGACATGACTCTACGTCCGGTTTGCGGCTTTCAGTGCTGTAGATGCTTTTTGCTCCATCCCGTGATCGTGGCCTCCACGTTCTCGAGATGCCACTGCAAGGGGCCCCGGCCCTGGGTGCAGCCCCAGCGGCGGTAGTGCTTACCGGGGGTGAGCACCCCCCGCAGCCGTAGCTGGCGGAGGGTTTCGCGGCTCATGCCCAGGGCAGCGCAGGCCTCGGCGGTCGTCACCCAGACCCGGTGACGACCAGACGGGGGTGGCGTCGTCTGGTTCTCCATCAGCCCAGCTCCCGCACCACGTCGACAACGGCCGGGTTCCAGAGGATCTGGTAGCCGCTATGGCCGCCGCGGCAATAGGGCAGAGCCTCGGCCCACTGCAGTCCGGCCTTGGTGAGCTCCCATTCCCCCCGCGAGTTGCGGATCTGCAGCCCACAGGCCGCGAGGTGCTGGTTCGTGTCCTTGGCCTTCATGCCCAGCAACTGGCCGAGACCCGTGGCGTTGAGCGAGCAGATCGGATCCGCCGTTGCCGGCAGGGCACGCCGCAGGGTGTCAGTCGCCAGGCCGGTGTTCTCCTGAATGCAGGTGAGCGTGGCGGCCATGGCGATGCCGGGTTTGACGCCAGGCACTTGGGCGACGGCCTGGCCAATCAGCAACAGGGCGCCGACGCTGTCCTGCTTGTCAGAAGGCAAGGCTGCCGGAGCGATTCCGAGGCCAGGCACGGCGTAGCTCCCTGCCCGGCGGATGGCCGGCAGCACCTCATGCATGACCCAGCGCTTGAACCGCTTGGCCTCCGGCTTGCGGCTGCCGAGCACCAAGGTGTAGAGCCCAGGTTCGTTGATCAGATTCAGGCTCTGGGGCCCGCCTGCTGGGGCACCCTCATTTGAAATGAGGGTCTTCTCGTCCGCATCCAGACGGCTGAGCGCCTGGCTGACATTGCCGATGCCGAGGGTGGAGCAGACATCGGCCGCGACAAACCAGGGTTCACCCTGCTCGTCGGTGAAGACCCGGATCTGGCGGCCCTCGAAATCAAAGGGCACCAGGGAAGAGGTGGAAGCGAGCGTGTTCATCGGTCTAAAAGCGGTGTGACGGGGGGAACCTCACCGGCATCAGCGCCGGCATCGGGGCGGATGACGGTGTTGGTGCTGGCCACCGGCCGCGGCGGCACCGGCCCGGCGAGCACCAGCAGCAGGGTGCTGAGCTGAAACGCCACTCCCAGCAGCACCAGAGCGCGCAGTGAGGCGAGGCTGCTGGGTGTGACCGCGACGGTGGTGGGCCGCCGGGTGCGGCAGAAGGCAGGCACCTGAGGACCGGGCCGATGAAGGGGCCTGCCCCTCCAGGCCCCGGCGTTGTGGTCCTGACGATCGAGTGGCATCAGAACAGCTCCTCCTCGTCGTCGGCAGAGGCAGTGCTCCAATCACCGGCACCAGCGCCGGTGGTGGTGTAGCCCTCGACCTCCTCAAACCCGTCGGTGGGGTCGACCTGTTCGTAGGGCACGAACTCAACGACCTGGACGGCGCGCGGCTGGAAGGTCATGCCGCAGCCGTTCTCACCGTCCCAGTCGTAGATGTCGAAGGCGACGATCACCTTGGAGCCGTTGCCGATGGCGGCGCCATCCCAGGGCTGCTTCTTGGCATCGACGATGCGCGGCCCCTCGGATAGAGAGCCGTCGCGCCGCTGAAACTGCGGCACCTTGAAGCGCACCACGGTGATCTCGCTCGGCTTCTCCTTGTCGGGCTTCCAGGGGAAAACCTTTTCGGCACGGCGCTTGCGGCTGCCGTGCAGGGCGATGAACTGATCCTCCATCGCCAGCAGGAAGGACTGGGCTTTCTCATCTACGTTGGGGAGCAGCAGGTCAGCGGTCCAGGCCTTGGGTTTGCTCTTGTCGAGCTGATGCCTGGGGGTGATCAGGTGAGCCCAACGCACTTCAGCGAGGGGCGTGCGGAAGATCGTCTTAGCCATGGGTTGACTCGGGGTGAACGGTGGACGCGAGGGGTTGATCGAATGGGGCCAGCGGTGGCAGACCCAGGCGCTCACGCAGCAGGTGATGCACGGCGCCGCTGGCCGAGAGGTTGCGGGCTTCCATCAGCTCACGGACCTGTAGGTAGACGTCTGTGCGGACCTGGGTCTGGATGACATGGCGACCGGCCCGTGAGCGGGGCTGCTCGCCATAGCGACGGGGCCTGCTCATGGCTCTGCGGGCGCTTGAGCGCCTTCGAACTCCTCGAGGAAGCGGTCGATGAAGGCGCTGTGCTGGTGCTGGGTGATGCGATCACCGATCGAGCGGGCATTGCGCGGCACCTGGAAGTGCTCACGGAACGCCGTGGTCAGCTCACGCCGAGCGGCCTGGGGAAGGGCAAGGATGCGCTGATGCGTGGCCTCGATTTCCTGAGCCGTGAGTGGCTCGAGAGCGACATCACCGCCATCGGTGCTTGCACAGATCTCGGATGACCCAGCAGAGGACGTCCTCGCCAGCAGAGCAGGACGTTGCACTCCAGTAGAAGCGAGCTCAGCAGCAGGATCTGCCTCAGGCTCTACAGGCATAGCCTGCTTTGCCAAGGGAATGCCCAGCAGCATGGCCAGCATCCAGCCGGAGGCCTGAAGCGGGTCGTCGACCTCGTCGGCCCACTCTTCACTGCTGACCTCGGCGCCACCGGCGTGCATCACCGTGACCCGCAGCTTGTGGCGGCCACAGATGTCGACCAGCTGACTGCTGAAGGCAATGCCCTGGGCAAACGCCGGCCTGGCCGCTTCGACCACGGCGGCCAGGTCAAGGGAAGGAACAGCCTGCACCTGTTCCTGGAAGGAGGCCAAAACGGCCGTGAGGGCGCGCTCGGCGCTGCCTTTTTCGCCGAGCAACTCAAGGGCGCCGGCTGGCACGTCTGCGCGTGCGGGGATCTGCGTCATGGCATCAGGGTGTCGGGCTCGTGCCCGTTGGCCTGAGCTTAGCGGCTTTCTAACGCGAGCCGCAATCGGTTGGCGTCCTCGGACTTATCCGGGTTCCTTCCTGCGTCGCCGGGTGGCCGGCTTGGGCGTTGCTGCCGGGTCGTCGGCTTCCCAGGCTCGGATCCACTGGTCAGGAAGGAACTGCTCGTCTTGCACCCAGAGTTGCGCCAGTTCGGAAGGGGAGTAGTCGTCGAGGGCCAGGACCTCTCGAAAACGCTTGCGGTACATCTCCGGCACCGACGCGGCGAGCTGCTCCAAGGCATCGGTGACGTCGGCGTCCCGCGTTCTGATCACACGACGCACATGGCGCCTCCAGTTCTGACAGAGATCCTCTGCTTCTTTCGACGAGAACGTGGGAGAGAGAACTGCCTGGTAAGTCTCTGGGACGGCCAGATATCCGATGTAGCAGCTCCAGAAATCAACGGCATCCCAGGGTTTTCCATCGTTGCCCCGTAATGGCTCTGCATATTCGAGCTGTTCTCGAATGCGCTGGGATTTGACCCCTTCCAGTCGTCGATTGCTATCCAGCAACCTTCGGTTCAGTTCTTCGAGCTGGAAAAAAGCTTTCTGGCGCAGCTCGCCAGCCTTGCCCTGCTCGATCACCGAGAGGTTGCCGTAAGAGATCGCATCGAAGCCGGCCTCTTCCGCCCAGCTGCAGGCGGTGTATTGGGTCCAGCCGTTGGTTCTTCGCCAGTTCAGCAGCATCCGACCGAACGCTG
>JBJTWS010000056.1:0-2596 GCA_046081905.1 Synechococcus sp.
GGTGATCCTCAGAGGATTGGGCATTGGCGCCCACTCCCGCCGGGACGGGCACCTCGAGGATCCACTGGTCCAGCCGCGCCGCAGCATTCCCGTTCCCGTGGGCTGGCTGCACCGCGGGCCGTCACCACGGCCCCCAGTGGCGGCGGCCACTGGAGCCTGGTGGTCGGCTGGGATGCCCAGGCCCACCAGCTGCTGATGCACGACCCCAACGGCGAGGCCGACCTGGTGAATGGCGGCTACGTGAGCACGGCCATCGGCAGTGGCCGGAAGCAGCGGTACTCCGAGCGGAACTGGGGCCGCCGCTGGCTGCTGGAGGGGCCCGGATCGGGCTGGTGGCTGGAGCTGCGGACTGAACCCAACCCGTGCTAGTACAGGTGTACGCACTGGGATGGGCATGGGAGTTCGTCAGCGCCGGGTGGAGGCGAATGAAGCAGCTGCCGGGATGTCGGCCGCGGAGGAGTGGCCCTTCCTCGATCAGGGGGTGCTCTTGCCCTCCCGGAGCCGCAAGGTCTGCATGACCTGCCACTGGTTCCGCCACCAGGCAGGGCCGAACTGCATCCCCCTGCTCACCTGCCAGCTCCACCAGGGGCTGATCGCCCAGGGAGAGCACCTCAGCCACCGCTGCCAGGGCTGGACCGACGACCTCAGCCGCCGGCGGGGCTGGGCTCCGGAAGCGGGCTGAGCGGGACCATGCAGGTCGGTGATCGCCAGCGCCCGCCACTCTCTCCCCGGGAAGGCTGGCTGAGTGATGGCCGGCAGGTGCTGCACTTCCGGCCGACCCGCTACGACCGCTGGAGCCAGAGGCTGGAGGTGGTGAGCGGCGAGCTGCTCCCCGATCAACCGGTGCCGCTGCTCAAGCGCCGCCAGGAACTGACCCGCGAGAAGGCCCGCCAGCTCTGGGCCCAGAAGCGCCAGGCCGGCTGGCGGGTCTGCCCGCCCCAGTGGTGAAGGGAGCCGGGCCGGTTCGCCCTACTGACAGAGCCGCCCAGCGGGTCTATCCATGAATCAGAGGCCACGACCCGGGGCGTGCGAGCCGAGCACCCGGCAACCGGCCATAGCCCTTGGGCTTCTGCGAAGCAGTAGGGCGCTCGACACGGGGCGCCCTTTTTCATGGCAGCGGATCCGGCGCGAGACGGGGCTGTGCTCACCGAAGGAAAACGAACAACAGAAGCTAGTCGACTAAGCTGGTGCAACAGCGTAGGGACAGCCATGCGGCAGGTGAACATGCACGAAGCCAAGACGCACCTTTCCCGACTGGTGGAAGAGGCGGCGGCGGGAGAAGGGTTCGTGATCTGCAAGGCCGGCAAGCCCATGGTGCGCGTCACTCCCCTGGAGGAGAGCACCGCCCCACCGCTGCCGCCACGCCGTCTGGGTCTGCTGCGGGGCCACTGCTCCGTCCCAGAAGACTTCGATCAGATGGCTGCCGGCGACCTCGCCGATCTGTTCGAAGGTTCCGGGACCCCGAGCTGAGCGCGCCATGCAGCTGCTGCTGGATACCCACCTGGTGGTGTGGTCGATGGGATCGCCTGAACGGTTGCCCGCCGGCCTGACGGCGATGCTGGAAGACCCCCTCAACACCCTTGTGTTCAGCGTGGCCAGCCTGTGGGAGCTGGTGATCAAGCAGGCCCTGGGGCGGCCTGACTTCAACGTGCAGCCCGCCGTGTTGCGCCGGGCCCTGTTGGATGGGGGATGGCGGGAACTGCCGATCGAGGCCCGCCATGCCCTGGCGGTAGGCCAGTTGCCCCCCCTGCACCGCGATCCGTTTGACCGTCTGTTGCTGGCGCAGGCCACTTCCGACGGGCTCCTGCTGCTCACTGCAGATGTTCAGCTGGCGGCATACCCGGGGCCGGTGCGGTACTTCTTCGCCACCTGAAGCCAACCCCATCCATCCTCGATTCGGAGGAATTCCTGCGGGCCCTGGGCCAACGCCGCCCGAGCAGCAGCACCGGCTCTGGCCTGGAGCCGGATCAGTTGTTGCCCGTGATCGCCGCCACCCTGCGGGGCTCGGCCGCCGATCTGGAACTGCAGAAGGTGGAGCAGATCGGAGGGCTGGCGCTGGCGATCTTTGATCGAGTAGCGAAGACGGACGGACCAGCCCGGGGCATCTTTTCCACCGAGGCAGCGGCCGCCTATGGCGATGGGATCGGCCGGGAGGTTCGGGTGGAGGAGATTCAGCCGGTGGTGAACGACTTGCTGGCGGCCAATGTGCTGATGCGCCTCGGCCACGGTCTCTACGGGGTGACGGATCCCTTCGTGCAGGAGATCTGGCGTGAACGGCACCCCTGAGGCAGGAGTTCGCCTAGCCCTTGCGTACCCCAGAACACCATGGGTCCGGGAAGTATGCATGACACGTCATTCGTCCAGACGGTTTCATCCCCGGATGGTGGTGGTTCACCATTGCCTGGTTATTTCCTGATTCTCCTACGATTCCAAACTCATGTGAGCCAGACGTGGTCGCCTTCTCGGCCGTCAACCCAGTCGGCAATGGCTTGTTCCTTTCGGGGGAAGATGAACCTCCAGCCGCTGGCCGGGGGGTGTTCCCAATCCCGGAGGCACCAGCATGAATTACCGCTACTTCGCCAAGGAGGATCCCTGG
>JBJTWS010000057.1:0-4027 GCA_046081905.1 Synechococcus sp.
GCCGGTATTCGGTCAGATCAAGGGCGCCAGGGGACTGGATCGCTTCTGCCTGCGCGGCCTGGAGAAGGTGAACGGGGAATGGGCGCTGATGGCCACCACCCACAACCTGCTGAAGCTGTTCCGGGCCTCGATTGCACCGGCCTGAGGGCCTGATTCAGTTTGCCGGAGCAGGAATCAGGTGTCCCTGAATCTCAGGGGCTCCATCGCGACGCCATGGCCCCAGCACAACATGCGACACGCTCCTAGGGGATAGATCTTCGTGAGTTTCTTGACCTCCTCGACGCCGGGTTTCGGATCGCCGTCGACCAGGAAACTCCGCCACGCCATCCAGACGCTGAACGTCGAAGGACGAAGGACGAAGGAACCCTCAGGCACCGCGCCCTTGTAGCCCGGCGGAAGCAGCAGATACTTGCCGCCACGGCCGCGGTCCTCGCCGGTAATCCCCACGTCGCCCGACCAGCTATACCACATGTCGTTGACCAGGCCCAGGACCTTGGGCGGCACCTCCAGGACCAGCGGCCCTTGTCGCAGGTCCAGCCAGAACCAGGTGTAGGGCGTGTTGTCGTTGGCGGTGAGTTCAACCGTGCGCGAGTCGACCTTCTGTTCCCAGACCGGCACGGTGAGGTTGGCCGGGCCCACCGACGCGATCGCCTGGCGGTTGGCCAACTGGTTCACCGGCGGCAGGCCGAGCAGATAGGCCTGGACAGCGCGCTGGAAGTCGAGGTTGTCCAGCAGCTTGTCGGTGCTGGCAGCGTCGGGCACCCCGCCATCGAAGCGCAGCGTCCCCAGACGTGTCTCCAGGGTGGGCGGCACGGCGATGCCCCGCGGCATTGGGGTCGAGTATTTGTGGTTTGGATCGGCCGGCGGTCCACTCAGCATCTGCGCATGATTCATGCCGGGCGTGAACACAGCCGCCATCAAGGCAACGCGGGCAAGCCATCGGGATTGGTGCATCGTCTCAGCTTCCTGCGATCGAGAATGGGGAGCGAACAGGGGATTGCGAGGCCGCCAGACAGGAGGCATTGCCGTACGAGTGATTGGGACAGTGCCGAGAATCACGACCCACGGGTTTCACCATTGCGGTGCCCCATCGTTCGTCGACCGTCGGAAGCCTGGCCAGGGACGAACACACAACCCCAATCCGGCAAAGACTGTCGGCGCCTTCCATAACGATGTAGCCATGGTCGAATCGACCCTTGGCCTGCCGGGATCAGGCTACACAAAGCCCGTACCATGTTGCCCCGACAAAACAACAGGTCGCCCATGGATGTTGGCCGCTGTCGCTTTCGGCGCCACCTGTCATCGACTGGGCGGTGCACAGCTGAGCGCAGGGGTGCCCCTCTTCGTGATGCCCTGGCCTGTCCGTCCCATGGCGCCTCAGGATGGGGCGGCACCGGTGTGTCCTCGGCTCCGTGACCCAGCCTCCCTTCCCCCAGGCCCGCCCGGAGGTGGAGAGCCTGCAGGCCTACAGCGCACCGCTGGAGGGGCGCCGCGGGCTGCTGCGGCTGGATTTCAACGAGAACACCGTGGGGCCCAGCCCCCGGGTGGTGGAGGCGATCCGCGCCATCCCCGCGCACCACTACGCCATCTATCCGGAGTACGACGGCCTGCGGGAGGCGGTGGTGGCGAACCTCAGCGCCGCCGGCGCCGGGGTGGCCCGGCCGCTGCGCCCCGATCAGATCGGCCTGTTCAACGGCGTCGACGCCGCCATTCACGCCCTTTTCCACGCCTTCGGCGACCGCGGTGATCGGCTGCTCACCACCAGCCCCACCTTCGGCTACTACACCCCCTGCGCCCGCATGCAGGGCATGGCGATCGAGGCCATCCCCTACGAGCAGCCCGGCTTCGCCTTCCCGCTGCAGGCGATCCGCCAGGCCCTCCTCGCTGCGCCGGCTCCGCGCATCCTGCTGCTCTGCAATCCTAACAACCCCACCGGCACCCGGCTGGCCCCCGCGGCGATCCTTGCGCTGGCGGCGGTGGCTCCCTCCACCCTGGTGGTGGTGGATGAACTCTACGAGGCCTTCACCGGCGACAGCGTTCTGCCCCTCGCCGACTTCGCCACCACCCCCAACCTGCTGGTGCTGCGCTCCCTGGCCAAGACCGCTGGCCTCGCCGGTCTGCGGATCGGCTTCGCCATCGGCGCGGCCGAGGTGGTGGACCGGCTGGGCCGCGTCACCGGGCCCTACGACATCAACAGCTTCGCGGTGACCGCAACCCTGGCGGCCCTGGCCGACCAGCCATACGTGGATGCCTACGTGGCCGAGGTGCTGCGGGCCCGGGACTGGATCGGTGAGCGGCTGGCGGAGGCCGGCGAGCGCCATCACCTCGAGGGCGGCAACTACCTGCTCCTCTGGCCCGCGGAGGGGCCGGAACGGGCGGAGCGGCGCCTGCGGCAGGCGGGAATCCTGGTGCGCTCGATGGCGGGCAAGCCGCTGATCGATGGGTCCGTGCGGGTGAGCATCGGCATCCTGCCGCAGATGCAGCGCTTCTGGGAGGCCTACACGGCCACCGAACTCAGCGCAGCACTCAGCGCATCACCGTGATCGTGGTGCCTTCGCCCAGCTTTCCGGGCAGCGACAGGGTGCTGCCCACCCGCTGCACCGGCGTGCCGGCCATGGCCTGCAGGAACGGCTCGACGCTGCCCTGATCGCAGTCGGCCTTGGGCTTGCCGGAGTTGTACTGCACCGGGATCACCCGCCGCGGCTGCAGCTCCCGCACCACCTCCGCCGCCTCCGCGCCGGTGTACACCTTGGCGCCGCCGCCCACCCCGAGGATCAGCACATCCGGGGTGCCCAGCAGCACCCGATCCGCCGGGGCGAGGTTGGCGGCGGTGCCGCCCAGGTGGGCGAAGGTGAGCCCCCCCTGCTTCCAGCGCCAGAGGGTGGCCTGCCCGAAGCGGCGGCCGCCGAGCCGGTCGTGGGGGGCGGCGATCCCCTCGATCTGCAGGCCCGCCACCCGGTACGACCCCGGCGCCACCAGCATCTTGCCGCTGGCCACCGGGGCCCCCTCATCCAGCAGCCTGCTGCTGGCCAGAATCACATCGGCGCTCACCCGGGGCTCGGACAGCCCGGCTGCGCAACCCACGGCCTTGAACGGATTCACCAGCACCGTGGCGCCACCCCCGCGGATCAGCAGGGCGCTGTGGCCGTAGCTGGTGATCGTCACCCCACCGGCCGCGGGGGCCGGGGCCGGGGCCAGGGTCGCGCCGAGCAGGCCCGCGCCCAGCAGGGTCGCAAGAACGGCGGAACGGCAGGGCCCGGCAGCGGCAGCCATGGGGAGCGGGGCGGCCACGGGGGCCCAAGCGTGGCGCGAAACTAGCAGCGCTGCGCGGTGGCGCCGGCTCGGGCGGGTCTGCTCAGGCGCTGGCCTCCTGCAGGAAGTTCGCCAGCAGCTGGTGGCCGTTCTGGGTGAGCACGCTCTCCGGGTGGAACTGCACCCCCTGCAGGTGGGGATGCTCCCGATGCCGCAGGCCCATGATCGTGCCGTCCTCCAGCCAGGCGGTGATCTCCAGGCACTCCGGCAGGCTCTGCCGCTCGGCGATCAGGCTGTGGTAGCGGGTGGCCGTGAGCGGATCCGGCAGCCCCGCGAACACGCCCTCGCCGCCGTGGCGCACCGGCGACGTCTTGCCGTGCATCAGCTCCGCCGCCCGCACCACCCGGCCGCCATACACCTGCGCGATCGCCTGGTGGCCCAGGCACACCCCCAGGGTGGGCACCGTGGGGCTCAGCTCCCGCAGCACCTCCAGGCACACGCCCGACTGATCCGGATCGCCGGGGCCCGGGGAGATCAGGATCGCGGCCGGATTCAGGTCGCGGATCTCCTCCAGGCTCAGGGCGTCATTGCGCTCCACCCGCAGCTCGGCCGCCAGCGGGTGCTCCGCCGCCAGCTCCCCCAGGTACTGCACCAGGTTGAAGGTGAAGCTGTCGTAGTTGTCGATGACCAGCAGCATGGGGGCCTGAGGGCACCGGGCGGCGCCGCGTCGATCGCCCCATTCAACTCAAACGGGCCGCGCTGGCGCCGTCACAGG
>JBJTWS010000058.1:0-7890 GCA_046081905.1 Synechococcus sp.
GATGAACAGTGGCGACGGCTTCCTGCCGATGGCCCTGCTCAAGGCCGAGCCTGGCGCCACGGTGCGCGTCGAAATGATGGAAGGGGGCTGGAGCAGCGGCGACGGCAGCGCCGAATGGAGCTTCGACTTCAACGGCACGCCCGAGGAGGCCGCCCACCTGCGGGGCTTCATCGAAGGCCAGTGGCGGCGAGGCGGGGAGAAGTCGCTCGACATCACCTACCAGCTCCGCTACGAGCCTCCCTTGCGCTGGGATGACGGCGGCGAGGGCTGGATCACTCGCCTCACCCGTGCTAGTCTCAGTGCCCAGACTGCCACGATCCGCCTAGAGCTCACTGCGGCAGCGGAGGGGCAGGCATGACCCAGGCCGTCCGGCCTACGAACTGCGCAGCCGGCAGCGCGGCTCCAGCGATCTGGCGCTGGAGGTGTGGCAGGTGCCCAGCACCGCCACGCCAGAGCTCAAAGAGCCCCGGCGCATCGCCGGCCTGGGCGGCCACAAGCTTCTGCTGGTCGAGGGGGCCGTGCTGCGGCGCCTCAAGGCCGAGAAGGTCAGCCTGGCCAAGCTCAAGAAAGGAGAAGCCCGCCGCGATCCCCTCTCGGAGGATCTGGCCCTGGCGATGGGGCTCCTCTTCAAGCTGCTGGCCCCGATGCGCAACGTGGCCGCCATCGAGAACTGCGCCCGCGGCATCGATGCCATGGCCCGCGAAGAAGCGGCCTACTGGCTGGGGATGGCGATGCATCGCAAGAACCCCAGGCGGGTGCTGGCAGCGCTGCGGCTCCTGCTCTCGGCAACCTAGTGATAACATCGGGGTTATCAGCTTGAACTGGGAGGTCGTCTTCTATTCGCTGCCAAGCGGCAAGCAGCCAGTGCTCGCCTGGCTTGCCGAGCAGGCTCCCGAGGTGCGAGCCGCATTCGCCCACTTATTCGAGCTGCTGGAAAGCCACGGCACGGCCGTGGGCGAGCCCCACGTGAAGCATCTGGGCAAGAAGCTCTACGAACTGCGGGTGAACGGCCGTGATGGCACCTACCGCACGCTGTACTTCGCAGCGCGTGGCCGCCGCTTCGTGATGGTCCACGGCTTCCAGAAGAAAACCCAGAAGACGCCCAAGGCCGAGCTCGACAAAGCGCAGAAGCGCATGGCCGACTTCCTCTCCACCGACCCCACCTCCTGAGATGAGCGCCGCTGAATCCGCCACACCAAGACACCACCCCAGCTGGCGAGAGGTGCGCGACACCTTTCTGGCGGAGCCCGAGGTGCAGCAGGCCTATCAGGAGCTCGCTCCTCGCTTTGCCATCGTGCGTGAGCTGATTGCGCTGCGCGAACAGCGCGGCTGGAGCCAGCGAGAACTGGCCGATCGCGCCGGCATGAAGCAGCCCCAGCTAGCTCGCCTCGAAACCGGTCAGGTGGAGCCGAAGCTCGACACGCTGCAGCGGCTGGCGACGGCCATGGGCTGTCGCGTGCGCGTGAGCTTTGAACCTGCGGATCACGCGACTGTCAACGGTGAGCCTGCACTGCGATGAGCATCAACGTCCTCTTTGATGTCCCTGCCAAGATTGCTGAGGGCCTGATGAATGGCTCACTACAGCGAAATGGCGGCGTCGTAGTTGATTCATCTACCAAGCAAGTGGTGGCATGGCTGCGAGAAGGAGGACAAGCCTCAAAAGTGCTGACGCAACCACCGCTCCCGAACCTTCCCCTCGACCAGGCCACTCAACTCGCCAATCCACTGCTTGGGGCCTTGAACCTTGGGGTTTCAGTGGCGGGTTTCGCTGTGGTGATCACCCAGTTGAATCAGATCAGCGATCAGATCCGGAAGATGGAGGCAAAGATCGACCGCATCAGCGTGAAGCTGGATGATCAGATCCTCGCGAAGCTGAAAGCAGGTATCAATGCCTGCATGAATGCTGCTGACCTGATCAATCCTGATCTCAGACAGCTCCAAGCCAGCCAAGCCATCACGACCCTGCATGAGGCCAGGCAATACTTCAATCAGCAAGTCATCCGCAGCGCTAACAGCGCTGAAGCCACCAGCGTGGAATACGTCGCGATGGCGTTCACCGCTTTGATGGCCGAAGCGCAGACGTATATCCAGATTGACGAAGCAGAGAAAGCAGCTCGCGTCATCCGCAATGGCCTCACCGAACTGCGCCCTTGCCTGACCCAACTACTGAAGCAGGTGCTTTCCTATCGTGCCGCCTATCTCAGGCCGGACTTTCTGCATTCAATCGACCTTGATTTCATCACTTGGCTGCACAATGGTTATTACTGGATGCAGGTCGAGCCTGGTGAGGAGGCTTTTTCGGCAACTCCTAACGAGGTCTTTAACCGGTTCAGAAAAGCCTTGGTCAAGGCGATGGATTCAGATGAAAGCTGGCATGGGGTGATCCCGCAAGCAGTTGTCGATACGAGCGGTGTAGAGGATAGCTATCTCGGCCCGATCAATACGGGCGTCGACAAAGGCAAGCGCTATGAATGCGTCAAGAAAGGAGTGCCGAGGGGCTTGGCCAGGTTTGCAGCCATCGTTGAATGTCACGATCGCCTCTGCGGCCAAGTTCTCCAGTTAGAAGAGCTCCATCGCTCAGGGATCAAGCCCAGCGAGCTGAAGCAGAAGCTTCAGCTACCTGAAGGGCAAGCTGCTGCCGTTGTTCTTGATGCCCGTTGGATTGCTCAGGAGGTGATCGCATGACCAAGCGCCTGATCGAAGAATGGCTACCGATTGCTGAAATCGGCATCGAGAGTGTGCGCGAGCAGACGCCAATGACGCCATTCCCAGCGCCAAACCGCCTCCATGTGTGGTGGGCACGACGGCCACTAGTGGCCTCGCGAGCGGCTGTGCTGGCCTCGTTGCTGCCGGCAGATGCAGATCGCAAGACCTTCATGCACATGCTCGGGATCCATGGGGATCCGGTGGCGGCTAAGAAGCGTATAGCCAAGGCAACGCGTGAAGGTGTCCGCCTGGGCGCAGACGCCTATGGCTATAGCCGTGCGTTCAGCTATTCACCCAGTGAGAAGGAGCTGTTCTGGCTGCTGGAGGAAGCCCAAAAGCTCGGCATTGATCAGCCCACGGTTCTGGACCCAACGGCTGGCGGTGGAGCAATTCCATTCGAAGCACTTCGTGTTGGCTGCACCACATTTGCGAATGACATCAACCCTGTGGCGGTACTTGTTGAGAAGGCCACCCTCGAGTGGCCCTCGAAGTTCGGACCTCCCCTAGTGGATGAGGTGAGGAGACTTGGGGAGGAGCTGGCCGGGCCTGCGCGACAGCGTTTGAGCTGGGCTTTTCCCCTAGAACCATCGCCTGATTGCCGCCCTGACGGCTACCTCTGGGCCCGCACCATCCGCTGCCCTTATTGCGCGGGCAAGGTGCCGCTCTCCCCGAACTGGAGGCTGGCTCCTGATGGCACCGGCGTGAAGGTGTTACCACAGCTGGGCGATGGACCGGGCGATGCCAACCGTCATTGCACCTTTGAAATTGTGGGCAGTTCTCGCCAGCAGAGTGACGGCACCATGAAGGGTGGTGATGCCACCTGCCCCTTTCCCGACTGCGGCAGGGTTATTGACGGCAATCAGGTAAAGACTCAATCGCAGGCCGGCTGCATGAGCGAGCAGCTCTTTGCAGTGGTGTTCAAGCGCAAGCTGCCAACTGAATACACAAAAACCGGCAAGCCGAAAAAGGAGAAGTGGGAACGGGCCTATCGGGCTCCACGGCCGGAAGACGACAACAGCGCCGCGGTCGAAAAAGCGCTGGCTGAGAAGCTGCCCGAATGGGAGGCGCTGGATTTGGTGCCTAACGAGCTGCTGCCGATGGATACCGAGTCATGGACTCATGGCAATACTCCTGCGCAGTACGATGCAACTAACTTCCTCGCATTGTTCTCGCCCCGGCAACTTCTATGCCATGGCATCAGCATAGAAACCTTCCACGACCTCGTCAGGGAAGAAACTGCTCGAAATGGAGAGCTTAGCGACCTTCAGCGAGCGGCACTGGGATATATGGCCTTGTCTCTGGACACCTTGCTCAATTACAACTCAAGATCTTGCAGATGGGATTCAACGATCTTGCGAGTCCGTTCTGTATTTGATCGGCACGACTTTGCTTTCAAGGTGTCCTACGCCGAGATGGCTGCAATGGTTTCCGGCGTAGGCTTCGACTGGGCTTTCGAAAAGACCAGCCGCTGCATTGGCGAGCTGGTCGAGTTGATGACTCCTAGCAGTGCTGCATCCGCCAATTCGGGTCCTTTGTTTGCTGCAAGCTCTGGAGTTTCATCTTCTTCCCAACAGGCGCCTGTGGTGATCAGCTGTGGATCCGGCGACTCCCTTTCCCATCTGCAAACGGCACTGTGGATGCGGTGGTGATGGATCCGCCTTATTACGACAACGTGATGTACGCGGAGTTGAGCGACTTCTTCTACGTCTGGCTCAAGCGCACCGCCGGCATGCTTTATCCAGAGCTGTTCATGGTGCCGCTCACAGACAAAGACAACGAAGCGGTTGCCAATCCTGCCCGACATGAGGGCAAGAAGGGCGCCAAGGCTCTGGCTGGGCTGGACTATCAGCAGAAGATGGCCGAAATCTTCGCGGAGTGTCGCCGCGTCCTCAAGGACGACGGCGTAATGACATTGATGTTCACCCACAAGGCCACCGGAGCATGGGATGCACTCACCAAGGGCTTGATTGATGCTGGGTTTGCCATCACCGCCTCCTGGCCAATCAACACCGAGGCCGAGGGCTCGCTGCATATCAAGGACAAGTCAGCCGCCAACAGCACGATCTTTCTGGTCTGCCGACCGCGCCCTGAGCAAAAGCCGGAAGATGGGGTGCAGTACTGGGAAGACCTCGAGCCACGCGTGAAGGCCGCTGTGCGCCAACGCATCGAGCAGTTCCAAGCCGGTGGTATCAGGGGCGTGGATCTCTACCTCTCCTGTTTCGGACCAGCCCTGGAGGAGTTCTCCCTTCACTGGCCGATCAAACGCGGTCAGCCCAAGCCCATCGAAGAGAAAACCAGGAAGCGCGGCCGTGCCCAGCTCACCCTGGAGGAGCTGCTGGAGCAGGATGACCCCTACGCGGTTAGCCCAGAAGACGCTCTTGATGCTGCCCGCCGTGAGGTGAAGGCGTGGCGCATGGAGAAGCTCACCTCCGGCTCCCGCCGTTCCCAGCTCGATCCACTCACCGAGTGGTTTGTGCTGGCCTGGGATGCATTCGAGGCGCCCCAGTTCCCATACGACGAAGCCTTGCGCTTGGCACGCGTTGTGGGCCTTGACCTCGACAAAGACGTGGTGGGCGTGTTGGCCGAGAAGAAAACCAGCGACCTGATCCTCTGGGACAGCTCCACCCGCGCCACCAAGGGCAAGCTCGGCGCGCCTGATGGCACCAAATCCTGGATTGATGCCATCCACCACTGCGCCCACCGTGCCCGAAGCATCGATCTCAACGCCGCCAAGCAGTTGCTCGATGACAACGGCCTGGCCAACAGTCCCATCTTCCTCACCGCCCTGGAGGCCGTACTGGAGGTGCTGCCCCTCTCTGCCCGCTACACCGGTTTCGATCCGGTGAAGGCGGCTCAGCCCGCTGCTTCCGACTTCGAAGCCCTGGAGAACCTGCGTCGCCTTGCCTTGGCGGAGCAGGTGCCGGCACCCAAGCAGCTGGAGCTGGTGCTGGCCGAGTTGGCCGAGGCATCCTGAGGGCCGGAGGTGCAGTCATGACCACAACCCCCAGAGCCACCGTCAGCGAAGCCCAGCTCCAGCAGATGGCTGCGGAGATCCGCCAGGAGATCCCGGAGGCTGAGGTGCGCCTCTTTGGCTCTTATGCCCGAGGCGAGGCTCGCCCCGAATCAGACATCGACCTGCTGATCACGGCAAACGACAGCTGGTTGGCACAACACAGCCGCTTCAACACCCTGGGCCGGCTCTGGCGCAAGCTGGCCCATCACCGCATCCCTGTGGACCTGTTGCTCTACTCCCAGAGCCAGGTGGAGGAGCGGCGCCACTGGCTCAGCCACGTGATCGCCCGGGCCTATCGCGAAGGGCGGGTGCTGCATGGCCAACCCTGAAGCCATTGCCCTGCTGAAGATCGCTAGACGCGACCTCACGGCTGCAGCTCTGCTTCAGGATCCTGCCGCCGATGAAGCCAACTGGGGTTTCCAGATCCAACAGGTTGTGGAGAAGGCCCTCAAGGCGTGGCTGTTCAGCCTGGGCGACGATCCGCCCTTCATCCACAACCTCACCGCGCTGTTTCAGCGGATCACCGATCGGGGCGGCACTGTTGACCCCTTCCTGCAGCTGGAGGCATTCACTGCCTTTGCTGTGCAGTTCCGCTACGACGCGGAGCCTGAACCGATGAACCTCGACCGGCAGTTCTGGCAGCAGCAGGCCGAGGCCCTGGTGGAGCACGTCGCTGCTATCTGTGCAGCACTGCCATGACCCAGCTGCGTGATCACCAATGGCGTCGTCGCTTCAGCAGCTCCCTGGAGAGCCTGCTGGAGGGCTTCTACAAGCCAGCCCTGATGGATGCGGTGCGCTACTGGCGCATCACGGGCTATTTCACCAGCCGTTCCCTGCTCCAGGTGCTGGAAGGCGTGGAGCAGCTGGTGGCCTCCTCACCCGACGGGCGTGGCCATGGCCAGATGCGGCTGATCACCGGCGTGTTCCTCAACGAGGCCGACATCCGCGCCCTGGCTGCCGGCACCAGCCCCGAGCAGGTGCTCAGCCAGAGCCTCACGGCCAACTTCCCCTTCCGGCAGGTCCAGCCCGGCGACGACAGCGAGGCCGCCAAGGGCGCGGAGCTGCTGGCCTGGTTGGTGCAGCACGGGCACATGGAGATCCGCGTGGCGCTGCCTCTCCACCAGGGCCAGTTGGCCAACGACGGCTCGATCTTTCACGCCAAGGAGGGTGTGATCGAGGACGCCAACGGCGATCGCCTCGGCTTCAGTGGCAGCGTCAACGAAACGCCCAACGGCTGGACCAGCAACTTCGAGACCATCCAGACCTTCTGCTCCTGGCAGCCCGGCGGTGCCGAGACCGTTGACGAGCTGGAAGCGGGTTTCCTGCGCCTCTGGGAGAACAACGACGAAGGCGCCCGCACCTTCACCCTTCCGGAAGCGGTGCGCGAGCAGCTGGCGATCTTTCAGCCGGTGGAAGGCATACCCCGTCGCCTCAAGCCCTTCCTCAACGATCTGCCCACACCAGAGCCAGAGCCCGTCGTTGAAAGCGTCCCCGACATCGATGAACGGCGCCGCATCGTGTGGAGCTACGTGCTCCAGGCTGCTGGCAGCGATCTGCCCGGAGCTGAACGGGTCGGGGAAGGCACCAGTGCCGTCACGCCCTGGCCCCATCAGCAGCGAGCCTTCCAGCGCCTCTGGCAGCAGTGGCCCCCCAGGCTGCTGATCGCGGATGAGGTGGGCCTCGGCAAAACCGTGCAGGCCTGCCTGCTGCTGCGCCAGGCCTGGTTGAGCGGCCGCGCACGCCGCATGTTGGTGATGGCACCCGCGTCGGTGCTCAAGCAGTGGCAACGGGAACTGCGCGAGAAGTTCGGCCTCGACTGGCCCATCTACAGCGGCAAGTCGCTCGACTGGCAACCCACCCGCTTCCGTCCGGCTGGGCTCTCCCGAGCAGTGGACCGGAGCAGCAGCTGGACCGCAGAGCCCTTTGTGCTGGTCTCCAGCCACCTGATGCGGCGGCGCGACCGCCACAAGGAGCTGCTGGAGGCCGAGCCCTACGACCTGGTGGTGCTCGATGAAGCCCACCACGCCCGCATCCGGCCCAGCAGCGTGGTGCATCAGGCGTACGAGCATGGACCACTGGGTGGGCATCTTCCCCAACGACGGCGCCAATGGCCTCCGGCCGACTGGGTCTACACCCGCCTGGTAGGGGCGGTGCTGCTGGAGCAGCACGAG
>JBJTWS010000059.1:0-4480 GCA_046081905.1 Synechococcus sp.
GGCCCCATGGCGTTCTGTACAGCCTGCACAGAATGCCTTCAGCCCCGAATCACCTCGCACCCGGTCGCCACCGCAGCCTCTGCGCCGCCCGCACCATCGCTGAAGCCCCCGTCGCCGCTGCAGAAGTGTCTGCAGGCTGTCCAGCCAGGCGACGTTCTTCTTTCAAAGATTGTTCCCCACATTCGCCGGGCCTGGGTGGTCGAACCTTCTGCAGGCTCAAGACAGATAGCGTCAAGCGAGTGGATAGTCTTCCGTAGCAAGGAAGTAGACGCCCGCCACCCACGTCACTTCTTGGTTTCCGATGGCTTTCATCGTCAATTCATGCAGACGGTGTCCGGCGTAGGCGGATCACTTCTAAGGGCTCGACCGAAGTATGTCGCCAAGATCAAAATCCCCCTCCCCCCGCTGGAGGAGCAGCGGCGCATCGCGGCGATTCTGGATAGGGCTCAAGACATAAAGGCAAAGGTCACTCAGCGTTCTTGTTTGCTGCAAGCACTCGCCAGATCCCTTTTTGTACGCCGCTTTGGCTTGCCTTCTGAAAATCCACGTGACCTGCCCGTCTATAAGCTAGTTGACATCTGCAACCCAAAACAATGGCCGACGATATCTTCAAAACAGCTCCTAGGAACAGGTTATCCGGTGTTTGGAGCAAATGGGCTCATCGGATATTTCGACCGATTCAATCATCCGGATCCAACCGTTTTAGTGACCTGCCGTGGCGCGACCTGCGGCACAGTCAACATATCTCCACCTAACTGCTATGTGACTGGCAACTCAATGGCGATGGATAACCCTGATCCTGGCCTAATCACTACGGAGTATCTGGCATGGGTTCTCCGTCTTCGAGGCATGCACGACGTAATCTCAGGGTCGGCACAGCCTCAGATCACAAGGCAGGGGCTGGAGGCAGTGGCGATACCCATGCCTCCGATTGAGGCGCAGATGGATTTTGCGAATGAGCTCAGAGCTGTTGCGCTTATTGACAACAGATCGCACCTCTCCGAAGGCTCGCTATCTGATGTATCAAAGTGCCTTGCCGAGCAACTTATTGGCGGCAATAGGGCATGAAAGCCACAGAAGCCAAGCTCCTCCAGATCCTGGGCGCTGTCTCCCAGTTCATCATCCCGCTCTATCAGCGCACCTACTCGTGGACGCTGAAGGAGTGCCAGCAGCTCTGGTCTGACATCCTCCGCGCCGGAGCCACCGATGAGATCGGGGTGCACTTCATCGGCTCGGTGGTCCACATCGACGAGGGCCTCGGCAACCTCGCAGTGCAGGCGCCCAAGCTGGTGATCGATGGCCAGCAGCGGCTCACCACCGTCACCTTGCTGCTTACGGCCTTGGCGGATGTGCTGGATGAGCTTCCAGAAGAGCAGCAGGAGCCGATCGAAGAGTTCGCTCCGGCCATCATCCGCGAGACCTGCCTCACCCGCCGCCACCAGAAAGGCGACAAGCGCTTCAAGCTGCTGCTGTCCGATACCGATCGCGCCACCCTGATGGCGCTGGTGGATCCCACCGCTGCAGCACTGCCAGCCGAGCCCTCCATCCGGATCCAGGAGAACCATCAGTTCTTCCTCGAACAACTCCGCGCACCCACCACCGATCTGGCCGTGGTCTGCCGTGGCATCAGCAAGCTGCTGGTGGTGGATGTGGCCCTCTCCCGCGACCAGGACAACCCCCAGCTGATCTTCGAGAGCATGAACTCCACCGGCCGGGAGCTCTCCCAGGCCGATCTGATCCGCAACTACGTGCTGATGGGCCAGCCGCCCGAATTGCAGGAGCGGCTCTACACCCTCCACTGGCGGCCGATGGAGCAGGCCTTCGGCCAGGAGGCCTACAGCGGCAATGAGTTCAGCGCCTTCATGCGCGACTTCCTCACGCTCAAGACCGCCGAAGTTCCACGGCTCGATCTGGTCTACGAGGTGTTCAAGCAGTACGAACGCCAGCCAGCGGTCGCTGACGCCGGCATCGAGGCGCTGCTGAGCGATCTCCACACCACCGCCATCCGCTACTGCCGCGTGGCCCTGGGTCAGGAACCTGATCCCCAGCGCCGGGATGCCTTCCACGACCTGCGCGAGCTCAAGGTCAACGTGGTCACGCCTCTGCTGCTGGAGCTCTACGGCGACCACGAGGCCGGCCTGCTCAGCCGCGATGAGCTGCTGGAGGCCCTGCGGCTGCTGGAGGCCTACGTGTTTCGCCGCGCGGTCTGCGCCATCCCCTCCAACTCGCAGCAGAAAACCTTCGCCACCTTCAGCCGCGCCCTGCGCCGCGAACCTGGCCATTACCTGCCCAGCTTCAAGGCGCACCTGCTTGATCTGCCCTCCTACCGGCGCTTCCCCTCCGATGAGGAGTTCCGCCGCGACCTGCAGGTCCGTAACCTCTACAAGTTCAACAAGAGCTGCAGCTACTGGCTCCGCCGTCTGGAAAACCACCAGCGCAAAGAGCCGATCGCGGTGGCCGACTACACGATCGAGCACATCCTTCCCCAGAACCCAGACCTCTCCCCTGCCTGGTGTAAGGCCCTTGGGCCCAACTGGGCCCAGCTGCAGGAGGAGTGGCTGCACCACCTCGGCAACCTCACCCTCACCGGCTACAACCCCGAGCTCAGCGACCGCCCGTTCGCTGACAAGCGCGACCATCAGGAGGGCGGCTTCCGCACCAGCCCCCTGCGCCTCAACCAGGGACTGGGCCAGCTGGAGCGCTGGGATGTGGATGCCATGCGCCAGCGCGGGGAGACCCTCTCCGCACGCGCCTTGGAGGTCTGGTCTTCCCCCCAGCTGAGCGAGGAGCAACGCCAGGCCTACCGGCAACCAAACCGCAGCCAGGTCGCCAGCTACACCCTCAACGACCATCCCCAGCTGTCCAACCCCCAGATCCGAGCGGTTTTCGACCTGTTGGATGCCCGCATCCGGGCGTTGGATCCAAACGTCAGCCAGGAGGTGCTCAAGCTCTACATCGCCTACAAGGCCGAGACCAACTTCGTCGACATCGTTCCCCAGGCCAAGCGGCTGCGCCTCAGCCTCAACATGCCCTTCGCCGAGCTCGACGATCCCAAAGCCATCGCCAAGAACGTCGCCGGCATCGGCCGCTGGGGTAATGGCGAGGTGGAGATTGCTGTCGCCAGCCTGGAGGAGGTTCCCTATGCCCTGGGCCTGATCCGCCAGTCGCTCGATAGGCAACTGGACGACAATGGGGCCCTTGGCTAAGCCAGCTGCGGACATGAGCGCCTCACCCTCCCAGTACGCCCTCATCGCCAGCCAGTGGCCTGAGCTGCACGAGGAGGCGCAGAAGGTTGAGCAGTTCGCTCTCTCCGATCCGCGCACCGCCTGCTTCTACGCCCGCCGCACCATCGAGCTGCTGGTGGAGTGGGTCTACGACAACGATGGGCAGCTGGAGAGGCCCATAACCGCCCAGACCCTGGCGGATTTGATGTACGCGCGGGTCTTCTGCGACGTGGCCGGCGACCAGATGCGTCGCTTCCGCCTGCTCAAAGACCTCGGCAACAAGGCCGTGCATCGCAGCGACCCGATCCGCCCCGGCGACGCGGTGCTGGCAGCCCGCGAGTTGTTCCAGCTCCTGCGCTGGTTTGCACTCACCTACGGCCGTGATCTGCAACGCGTGCGGGGCATCAGCTTTAACGCCGATCTGTTGCCCAATCGTGATGCAGCCACCACCCAGCAGGCCCAGAGCCGGGAACAACTGCAGACGCTGGCCGACCAGCTGGCCGAGCGTGACCAGCAACTGCGCGATCAACGCCTGGCCGCCCTGGCCTCGCAAGAGGAACTCGATCGGCTGCGCCAGGAGATCACCGCCCTGCGCAGGGCCAATGAAGCCGCCGCTCAGCCCGAACCCGACCTGAGCGAGTTCGACACCCGCCGTGCCTACATCGATCACTACCTCGAGGAAGCCGGTTGGGTTCATGGCCAGAGCTGCACCCATGAGCACGAAGTGCAGGGCATGCCCAATGCCACGGGCCAAGGGTTCGTGGATTACGTGCTTTGGGGCGACGACGGCAAACCCCTTGGCCTGGTGGAAGCCAAACGCTCCAGCCGCGATCCGATGGAAGGCCAGCGCCAGGCTGAGCTTTACGCCAACTGCCTGGAGCAGCGCTACGGCCAGCGGCCGCTGATCTTTCTATCCAACGGCTACCGGCACCGCCTTTGGGATGACCTCCGCTATCCGCCCCGGGACATGCAGGGCATCTACAAGAAAGACGAGCTCGAAACCCTGATCCGCCGTCGCGAGATCCGTCAGCCCCTCGCTCAGGCCACCATCTCCACTGCCATTGCGGGGCGTTACTACCAACAGCGAGCCATCCGAGCCATCTGCGAATCCCTCGAGCCCCCCACTGTCAGCAAAGAAGTCCGCTCGGTCTGAACCGTCCATCTGGGGGCTCAACCGATGACGATCATGACGAGCACCCCCTATGACGCCGCCCTGCGGGAGCAGATTCGCCAGCGCATGAGCCCGCCCAACCGGG
>JBJTWS010000060.1:0-6593 GCA_046081905.1 Synechococcus sp.
GCAGCCGGCGCCGGTGCGGGTTCCGCGGGAGCCCGAGCCCTTCGAGCGGGAGCCCTACGGCCGGTCCTCCTACGGCGACGATCCCTCCGGCCGGGAGGCCGAAGCCCGGCCCCGGCCCCGGCCGCCGCGGGAGCGGGAGTACGCCGAGGGGGGCTATTCCGAGCGCCAGTCGGCCGGCCGCAGCCGCGCCGACTGGCGCGACGACGACCCCTGGGGTGACGTCTGAGCCGGGGCGCACCCATGGGACAGCCACCACGGGCGGTGAGCACCGCCCCAGATCACTGGGCCGTGCTGGGGCTCGCCCCCGGCAGCGATGCCGCCAGCCTGAAGCGGGCCTTCCGGGCCCAGGCCCGGCGCTGGCATCCGGATCTGAACGGCAACGATCCGGTGGCGGAGGAGCGCTTCAAGCAGGTGAACGAGGCCTATGCGGTGCTCTCCGATCCCCAGCGCCGCCAGGCCTGGGAGGCCGGCGAAGACGGTGCCGCCGCCTCCCCCACCGATCCCTTCGCCACCGGCTTCCCCGACTTCCACGACTACCTCGAGCACCTCTGGGGTCGGGGCCGCTCCCGGCGGCGCAGTGCCGATCCGCTCGATCCTGACCCGGAGGCGGGGCGGGATCCGCAGGGCCGGGATCCCAGCGACTGGGATTCCTTCGCGCGGGATGCCCCGGACGACCAGGACCCCGCGGCCGGGGAACCACCGCCCGAGGCCCCGATGGCCACCGCCGCCCCCACGCCCGCGCCCGTGCCCTACGGCAGCGACCAGGAGAGCCAGGTGGACCTCACGCCCGAGCAGGCACTCCGCGGCACGGCGGTGCAGCTGGAGCTGCCCGACGGCACCGTGGTGGAGGTGCCCACGCCGCCCCTGGCGGGTGATGGCTGGCGGCTGCGGCTGGAGGGGGTGGCCCCGGGCGGCCGCGACCACTTCCTGCAGCTGCGGGTGCGCACCCCCGAGGGCCTGCGCCTCGATGGGCTGCGGGTGCACTACGACCTGGAACTCTCCCCGGCCGATGCCGCCCTGGGGTGCCGCGTGGTGGTGCCCACCCTGGAGGGGCCGGTGCAGCTGCAGGTGCCGCCGGGTTCCTCCTCCGGCCGGTTGCTGCGGCTGAAGGGCCGGGGGCTGGAGCTGGGCCGCAGCCGCGGTGACCAGATCGTGGCGCTGCGGATTGTGCTGCCCCCCAGCCTGAGCGAGGCGGAGCAGGCGCTCTACCGCCGCCTGCGGGAGCTGGCCGCCGAATCCGTTGCAGGAGGAGCCGCCGCCGCCGATCTCTGAGACACTGTCCGGGTTCTGGTTGGCCTGCGATGGCGGTGCACGTCCTGCTCTTCGATGCCGGCAGCGACAGTGAGGGCATCCACTCCCTGGAGCTGGGCGGTCGGACCGTGGTGCTCCTCTTCGAGGAACGCGATGACGCCGAGCGCTACGCCGGCCTGCTGGAGGCCCAGGATTTCCCTGCCCCCACCGTGGAGGCCCTCGACCGCGAGGAGATGGAGCAGTTCTGCCTCCAGGCGGGCTACGAGGCCCGTTTCGTGCCTGCGGGGTTCCTGCCCCAGTCGGCGGAGGAGCGCCTGCTGATCGCCCCGCCGGAGCGCAACATGGATGTGAGCCAGTGGAAGGAGCAGGCCCTGGTGGAGGCCGGCGAGGAGCCGGCGAAGGCCGCCGGCGAGAGGCCCGGTGAGCCGATCAGCTCCGGCAACCCCGACCTGGAGGCCTTCCGCCGCCAGCTGGAGGGCCTGCTGTGAGCCCAGCCCAGGCCGCCGCGTTCCCCACGGGCTCCGGAGCGAACCACGACCGCGGCCACCTGCTCACCGAACAGCCCCACCCCGCCAGCGGCGCCCTCGACCAGCTCTCCACCGCCGCGCTGGTAGATCTCTTCTGTGAGAACGAACTCCAGCCCCAGCGCGCCGTGGCGGGGGCGGCGCCGGCCCTGGCGGCGGCGATCGAGGCCATCGCCGCTCGGCTGGAGCGGGGCGGGCGGCTCTTCTATCTGGGGGCCGGCACCTCCGGCCGCCTCGGGGTACTCGATGCCGCCGAGTGTCCCCCCACCTTCTGCACCCCCCCGGAGCTGGTGCAGGGGGTGCTGGCGGGCGGCGCGCCGGCGCTGCTGCGCAGTTCCGAAGGGCTGGAGGATCTCTTCGAGGCCGGGGCCGCCGACCTGCAGGAGCGCGGCTTCACCGGTGCTGACTGTCTGGTGGGCATCGCCGCCGGCGGCACCACCCCCTACGTGCTCGGCGGCCTCCGCCACGCCCGCAGCCTCGGGGCCCTGGCGATCGCGATGGCCTGCGTGCCCGCCGAGCAGGCCGCCATGCCCTGCGACATCGACATCCGCCTGCTCACCGGCCCCGAGCTGCTCACCGGCTCCACCCGGCTCAAGGCCGGCACCGCCACCAAGATGGCGCTCAACATCCTCTCCACCGGGGTGATGGTGCGGCTGGGCAAGGTGCACGGCAACCGCATGGTGGATGTGGCCGTGACCAACACCAAGCTGCACGACCGGGCCCTGCGCATCCTGCGGGACCTGGCCGGCGTGGAGCGCTCCCAGGGCGATCGTCTGCTGGAGCTGGCCGGCGGCTCGGTGAAGCTGGCCCTGCTGCTGGCGGCCCTCGGGGGGGAGGGCAGCGATCCCGCCGCCCAGCTGGCCAGGGCCCGGGAGCTGCTGGAGCGCCATGGCCCTTCCCTGCGCCGCACCCTGGAGGCGGCCGGCCTGAGCCTCAAAGCCTGAGCCGCACCAGCTGAGCTTCGGTGTCTGGGCGCTCAGCCCGCCTCGAAGGCTCCCCAGTAGGGGGCGGTGAACAGGTCCACCTTGCGGCGGGTTTCGGCCGGCACCTGCTCGGGCGGGGTCATCAGGGCGTGGCGCAGGGCCTGGTGGGCGCCGCTGGTGGGGCGGATCTCGCCCACCCGCTCCACCGCCATGCGCACGATCTGCTGGGCCAGGGCCGCATTGGCGCGGAGGTTCTCGATCACCATCTCCACGGTCACCGAGTCGTGGTCGCTGTGCCAGCAGTCGTAGTCGGTCACCATCGCCAGGGTCGCGTAGGCCATCTCCGCCTCCCGCGCCAGCCGGGCCTCGCTGTGGTTGGTCATGCCGATCACCGAGCAGCCCCAGCTGCGGTAGAGCTCCGATTCGGCCCGGGTGGAGAAGGCGGGCCCCTCCATGCAGAGGTAGGTGCCGCCGCGGTGCAGGGTGCGGCCCTTGGGCATCAGGCTGTCGCCCACATCTGCCAGCAGGCGGCTGAGGCTGGCGCAGAAGGGATCGGCCACGCCCACGTGGGCCACGGCGCCCTCGCCGAAGAAGGTGAGCGGCCGCTGGTGGGTGCGATCGATGAACTGATCCGGCACCAGCATGTCCAGCGGGCGGCAGTGCTCCTGCAGCGAGCCCACCGCCGACACCGACAGGATCCAGCGCACCCCGAGCGAGCGCAGGGCCCAGAGGTTGGCGCGGTAGGGCACCTCGGTGGGGGTGTAGGTGTGGTGGCGGCCGTGGCGGGCCAGGAACACCACCTCGCTGTCGCCGAGTCGCCCCAGCCGCAGGCTGTCGGAGGGGGGGCCGTAGGGGGTGTCGACCGTGATCTCGCGCACCTCCTCCAGCCCTTCCATGGCATAAAGGCCGCTGCCGCCGAGCACGCCGATCCGGGCGGTGGCCAGGTCGGGACGGGGGCTGGCGCTGGCGGGGGAGGAGGCCATGGAAGCGAGGGTGCGAACCGATGTTCTACCCCAGCCGGCGAACCCTGAGGGTCAGGCCAGCCGCGAGGCGGGATGCGATCTGGGGGGCGCTTCCGGGCTCGATACAGTCGTGGTTTGCGTTCCCCTGCCCATGACCCGCGCCGTGATGGAAACCGACGCCGGCACGATCGAGCTCGAGCTCTTCGAAACCGATGCCCCCGGCACCGTGGCCAACTTCGTGAAACTGGCCAACGAGGGCTTCTACGACGGCCTGGCCTTCCATCGGGTGATCGACGGTTTCATGGCCCAGGGCGGCTGCCCCAACTCCCGCCAGGGCGCCAAGGGCATGCCCGGCACCGGTGGTCCCGGCTACACGATCCCCTGTGAGATCAACGGCCAGAAGCACCAGGCCGGCACCCTGGCCATGGCCCACGCCGGCCGCAACACCGGCGGCTCTCAGTTCTACATCTGCCACGGCCCCCAGCCCCACCTCGACGGCGTGCACACGGTCTTCGGACACACCGGCAACATGGATGTGGTGCTCGCCCTGCGCAACGGCACCCGGATTCAGAAGGTCACGATCCAGCCCTGACCACGGGGGCGGCCGCCGGCAGCCAGTGGATGAACGCTCCCGCCTCCAGGGTGAGGCGGGCCAGGTTCCCCAGGTCCGCGAGGCTGCGGGACTGCGGTTCCAGCAGGGCGCTGGGGTGGGCGGTACGGTGCCGGTCCGGCGCCAGCAGCAGGCTCACGGCTTCGGTGCCCTCCCAGGCGGCCAGGTGCTCGAGGGCTTCCGCCAGCAGGGCCGTCGTCAGCTCCCGTCCTGTGGCGGCCCGCAGCAGCACCGCCAGCCGGGGCTGATCCAGGAGCGCCAGCAGCCGGCTGTGCTCCTCCCGCTCCAGCAGCAGGTCCAGCCCCGCGGCCCAGCGGCTGAGCTCCTCGAGCCGCTCGGCCACGCCGGCCTCGCTCGCCTCTCCCCGCCAGGCCAGCACTGCCGCGGGGCCTTCGCCGTCCTGCTCCATCAGATGGCCGAGTTTGAGCCGCTTGGTCTGCAAGTAGGCGGCGTTGTGGCGGCCCGCATCCATCACCAGCGGCACCCGGTCCACCACCTGCAGCCCGTAGCCCCCCAGACCGGCGATCTTGCGGGGGTTGTTGGTGATCAGCCGCAGGCGGTGCACCCCCAGGTCACTGAGGATCTGGGCGCCCACGCCGTAGTTGCGCAGATCGGCGGGGAAGCCGAGGTGTTCGTTGGCCTCCACCGTGTCGAGGCCACCATCCTGCAGGGAATAGGCCCGCAACTTGTTGATCAGGCCGATCCCCCGACCCTCCTGGCGGAGGTACACCACCACCCCCTCGCCGGCCTCCTCGATCATGCGCAGGGCCGCCTCCAGCTGGGGCCGGCAGTCGCAGCGGAGCGAACCGAAGGCATCACCGGTGAGGCATTCGGAGTGGACCCGCACCAGCACGGGGCCCTCCCCCTGCTCCGGATGCCCCTTCACGATCGCCACGTGCTCGCTGCCGTCGAGTTCGTTGCGGTAGCCGATCGCCCGGAAGGTGCCGAAGGCGCTCGGAAGGGCGGCCTCCGCCTGGCGCCGCACGAACCGCTCGGTGTCGAGGCGGTAGCGGATCAGGTCGGCGATCGAGATCAGCCGCAGGCCATGGCGGCGGGCGTAGTCGGCCAGCTGGGGCAGCCGGGCCATCGAGCCGTCCGGGTTCTGGATCTCGCAGATCACCCCGGCGGGGTAGAGGCCCGCCAGCCGGGCCAGGTCCACGGCGGCCTCGGTGTGGCCGGCGCGCTTGAGCACACCCCCCTGCCGGGCCCGCAGCGGGAAGATGTGGCCCGGGCGGCGCAGGTCCGCCGGGCGGGTGTGGGGATGGATCGCCACCTGGATGGTGCGGGCCCGGTCCTCGGCGGAGATGCCGGTGCTGACACCGTTCTCGGGGCCCGCGTCCACGCTCACGGTGAAGGCGGTCTGGTTGCTGTCGGTGTTGCGGTCCACCATCAGCGGCAGGTCGAGCGCATCGAGCCGCTCGCCCTCCATCGCCAGGCAGATCAGACCCAGGGCCTCGGTGGCCATGAAGTTGATCTGCTCCGGGGTGGCGAACTGGGCGGCGCAGATCAGGTCACCCTCGTTCTCCCGGTTCTCGTCGTCCACCACCACGATCGAGTCGCCGTTGCGGATCGCGGCCAGGGCGTCGGCGATCGCATCGAAGCGGATCGCCTCCCCCGGGGAGGGATCCGCGGGGATCGAGCCGGGGCGGGTCGGGTCGGAAATGGCGGTCAAGGCCGGCGGCCGAGTCGCAATGGTCCTTTATAGAGCCCGGTACGATCGGCCGTTCCCGTGACTCCGGCATGGCTTCCTCCTCCGCTCCCGCCGCCACCGCCGCCCGGGTCGCGGTGATCGGAGCCAGCGGGTACGGCGGCCTCCAGACCCTGCGGCTGCTGCACGGCCACCCCAGCCTGAAGGTCACCTTTCTGGGGGGAGAGCGCAGTTCGGGCAAGCGCTGGAGCGAGCTGGTGCCCTTCCTTCCCCTGGAGGGGGATCCCACCGTGCAGGCGCCCGATCCGGACGCGATCGCGGCCGCCGCGGACCTCGCCGTGCTGAGCCTTCCGAACGGGCTGGCGGCCCGTCTGGTGCCTCCCCTGCTGGAGCGGGGCGTGAAGGTGATGGACCTCTCGGCCGATTTCCGCTACCGCTCCCTGGCCCAGTGGCAGGAGGTGTACGCCGCCGAGGCCCGCGAAGTGCCCCGCCACGACGCCGACCTCTGCCACGAGGCCGTGTACGGCCTGGTGGAGTGGGCCGAGGACCGCATCCGAACCGCACGCCTGGTGGCGGCCCCCGGCTGCTTCCCCACCGCCAGCCTGCTGGCCCTGCTTCCTTTCCTGCAGCAGGGGCTGATCGAAACCAGCGGCATCGTGATCGACGCCAAGACCG
>JBJTWS010000061.1:0-11442 GCA_046081905.1 Synechococcus sp.
CTATTGCCTATTGCCTATTGCCTTCAAAAACTGATAACTGATAAAAAAACAAATATTGACTATTTTTAGGCATTTTTTATAGCCCACGGATCTCCTGCTGGTGCACCGCGCCGGCCAGGCCACGATCCAGCGCCACCCCACCATTCCCCTCCCTCCCCTGGCGGAGCTGATCGCCTGCGTGGAGGCCCTCGCGGCCCTGGGCCGCCCCACCACCACGCCGCCCCCGCGGGTGGCGGCCATCGCCCTCAACACCGCCCATCTCTGCCAGGAGGAGGCCGCCGCCGCCGTGGTGGCCACCGCCGCCGCCACGGGCCTGCCCTGCCGTGATCCGGTGCGGCAGGGGGCGGACGCCCTGCTCGAGGCTCTGCTGAGATGAGCGCTCACCGGGCTCCCGGCAGCCGAGGCCATGAAAAAGCCGGTGGCGGGGCCACCGGCGAAGGAGGGCGAGCGAGGGGATTCGAACCCCCGAATGGCGGCGCCACAAGCCGCTGCCTTAACCACTTGGCGACGCCCGCCGTGGGTAGGCAGAACCTACATCAGCGGGCCGGCAGCGCCCAGGGGCTCAGTCGACGCAGAGGCGGAAATCGCTGCCCTCCCAGCAGGCGGGTTCGCTGCGGGAGCGGCGCACCGCCCCCCAGCGGGAATTGATGCCATCGGCGGTGAGGCCGCGCACCTCCCCCTGGCCCGGCGCCAGCACCGTGAGGGTCACCGGATTGGCCCCGGAGATGGAGGGCTTGCCGATCGGTGTGATCGAGAAGCTGCCGTTGCCGCCGAACTGCTGGAAGTCGCAGGGGCCGGCATACAGGCTCACCCCCTCCTGGATCACGCGGCAGCGGGTGGGCCGGGCCGCCGCCGGCGAGGGCGGCAGGGCCGCGGTGATCCCCAGCAGCAGGGCCGCCCCCAGCCGCGGAAACCGGTGGGGGGCGCGGAGAGGGGCGGCGGGGGGCATGGCGGCGAGGGCGGCGGATCGCTTCATCCACCCTGGCTCGGCCCTAGCTTCGGTGCCGACCCTTGCCCGGCCGAGTGCGTGGCAGCCGGTTCCCCCCCCTCCCCTGCCGGGCGCTCCCGCCCACGCCGGCCCCTGGTGCTGCTGCTGGGCCTGGGGCTGCCCGCCCTGCTGGGGGGCTGCGGCCTGGCGGGGCTGGGGGTGAGCGAGGCGGGCCGCCAGCGCTGCCGCAGCCAGGTGGCGGCGGCCCCCCTGCCCCTGCGGCCCTGGCAGGAGCTGCGCTGCCTCCCCGGCATCGATCGCCAGTTGGCCGCGGAGGCCAGCCGGCGTCGCCAGGAGCAGGAGCGCGACGAGCGGGAGCACAAGGCCCAGCTGGCCCTCTGCCGGACGCAGCGCGAAGCCCTGCTCCCCCTAGTGGAAGCCTGGCGCCGCAGCGAGCAGGAACTCGCCGACCTGCGGCTGGAGCGCTACCGCCCGCTGCCGCCGCCGCCACCGATCGACGAGGAACGCGAGAGCCGCTACCGCCCGGAAGACCAGGAGCTCGATCGGGAGCGCTACGAGAACGACCTGGCCGCCTGGCGCCAGGAGGAGGGGGCGCGGCGGGCCCGCTGGCGCTCCCGGCAGCGGGCCCGGGAGGCCACCCTGCGGGACCGGCAGCGCCAGGACCTGGCCGCGCTGCGCAAGCTGCAGCCGGCGGTGCTACGCGGCGATCGCCTCGATGAGGCGGCCGTGGTGCGCCATACCCGCTGTGCGGACAAGGAGCCGGCCCCCGGTGCTCCGGCCTGATTCGTTTGCCAACCTGGCGCCAGTGTTCTCCGGCCGTTTGCCTTCCCCTTCCCTCAAGCCCTGGCTGGTGGGCCTTCCCCTGGTGGCCCTCGGGATCACCGGCCTGGTGGCCACCAACCCCGATCCGGAGGCCTTCGAGCACTTCGCCGGCGATCGTCTTGCCGCCATGGCGGCCGATGAACTCTGCAACGAGAAGGGGCTGCCGATGATGATCCGCCTGGTGATCACCGACTGCCACGGTTTGGTGATGGCCCAGCGGGGGGTGCTGGGCCGGCTGGCCCGCGCCCAGAGCCGCCGCCGCAACTTCGGCATCGGCAGCCTGTACTCCACGCAGATCGGTGGCCAGCGCCTGATGCCGGGGTGGCGGCTGCCCCGCTATGCCGTGTCCACCCTCGGCATCGCCGGCCATTTCTGGGTGCTGGAGGCGGGCGTGGTGCGCCCCAGCGACCGGGAGCCCGCCCCGGGTGAGGCCCCTTCCTCCGGGGAGCGGCCGTGACGGCTCCCCTGGAGCCGGCGGAGTTCCCCGCAGCCCTCGCGCTGAAGCTGCCCCGCCTCCTGCTCGATCCCGGCCTGCGGCTCCCCCCGCCCGATGGCGATGGCCTGGTCGCCGTGACCCTGCGGCTGGCGGCAGGCCGGGTGCAGGCGATCGAGCCCTGGGCCCGCGCCCCGGACGCTGCCGCTGCGGCTGCTGCCGAGGCGGATGCGGAGCTGCCCCTGGCCCTCACCCCCCTGGTGGAGCCCCATGCCCACCTCGACAAGGCCTTCAGCTGGGAACGCCATCCCAACCCCGAGGGCACGATCGCAGCTGCCCTCGCCGCCAATGGGCGCGAAGCGCTGGAGCGCACCGCCGCCTCGGTGCGGCAGCGGGCGGAGCGGGCCCTGGAGGCCGCCAGCCGCTACGGACTGCGGGGGATGCGCAGCCACATCGACAGTCTCGGGCCCTGGAGCGGCCCCTGCTGGGAAGCCCTGCAGGAGGCCCGCCGCGCCTGGGCGGAGCGTCTTCCCCTGGAGCTGGTGGCCCTGGTCCCCCTGGAGCACTGGAGCACCCCGGCCGGAGAGGCCCTGGCGGCCCGGGTGGCGGCCGCCGGTGGCCTGCTGGGGGGGGTGCTGGGCCTGCCCACCCAGAGCGGCCGCGGCGACCGGCAAGCCCTGGAGGCCCTGCTGCGGCTGGCGGAGCGCCACGGCTGCGGCATCGATCTCCACATCGATGAGTGCAGCGGCGGCGGTGCCCTGGGGCTGCGCCGCCTGCTGCGGGTTCTGGGGAGGAAGCCGGCGCCGGTGCCGATCACCTGCAGCCACCTCTGCAGCCTCGGCCTGCTGCCGGAGGCGCGGCTGCGGCGGCTTGCGGATCGCATGGCCGCCGCCGGCCTGGCGGTGGTGGCCCTCCCCTTCACCAACCTCTGGCTGCAGGACCGTCGCCCCGGCTGCACGCCGCGGCTGCGTCCCCAGGCGCCGGTGCGGCAGCTGCAGGCGGCCGGGGTTTCCGTGGCGATCGGCGGCGACAACGTGCAGGACCCCTGGTTTCCCGGCGGCGATTTCGACCCGATCGAGACGCTGCGCTTCAGCGTGGCGGCGAGCCATCAGGCCCCCTGGCAGCGGCAGGGGCTGGCCCCCTTCACCACCGAGGCGGCCCGGCTGCTGCGGCTGCCCTGGGACGGGGTGCTGCGGCCCGGTGCCCCGGCGGATCTGGTGGTGCTGGGGGCCTCCAGCTGGAGTGCGCTGCTGGCCCGCTCCCCCCGCCGCCGGGTGCTGCGCGCGGGCCGCTGGCTTCCGCCGCCGGAGCCGGGGCCGGCGGAGCGTTCCCTGGCCACCCTGGGGGCATGAACACGCTCCTTCCCTCCGCCGCCGGCCTGATCCCGGCGGTCCTGCCTCCCCGCTGCGACCCCGATCGGGTGGCGGCCCTGGCGGCGGATCTGTCCCGCCACCATCCCTCCCTGCCGCTGGTGGGTCCCCTGCCGGAGGGGGAGGCGGCTGCGGCCGTGCGGCCGGAGCTGCTGCGCCTTTCCCGCGACTACCACGACTATTCCCCGGTGCTGCTGCCGCTGCTGGAGTCGTGCTGTGCGCAGCTGGCCGTGCGTGTCTCGCGGGTGGAGGAGGTGATGGCGGTGGCCGCGGCCTGCGCCCGCCACGGCGTGCCCCTCACCCTGCGGGGGGCGGGCACCGGCAACTACGGCCAGTGCGTGCCCCTGGCCGGTGGCCTGGTGCTCGACCTGGGCGGCCTGAACCGGCTGCGCCAGCTCGATCCCCGCAGCGGCGTGATCACCGCCGAGGCAGGCTGCCTGCTGGCGGGCCTCGACCAGCAGCTGGTCCAGCATGGCCGGGCCCTGCGGCTGGTTCCAAGCACCTTCCGCACCGCCTCGCTGGGGGGCTTCCTGGCGGGCGGCTCCGTGGGGATCGGCTCGCTTCGCTGGGGCTTCCTGCGGGATCCCGGCCAGCTGCTGGGCTGCGAGATCGTGACGGTGGAGCCCGAACCGCGGCTGCTCTCGCTCGATGCCGCCTCCAGCCACCCCCTCAACCACGCCTACGGCACCAACGGCATCCTCACGGCCCTCACCCTGGCCACCACCGAGGCGGTGGCGTGGGAGCAGCTGGTGGTGGGCTTCTCCCGCTGGAACGAGGCCCTGGCGGCAGCCCAGGAGCTGCCCGGCACCGCCCTGCTGCTCAATGAACTCTGCCTGCTCGAGGCCCCCGTGGCGGAGCACTCCCCCTGGCCGGCCGGCTGCCCCCAGCCCGGGCCGGGGGAACATCGCCTGCTGCTGCTGGCCGCGCCGGATGCCCTGCCGGTGCTGCCGGGCTGGCTGCGGGAGTGGGGGGGAGAGCTCCGCTGGCAGGCGCCCCAGGGCCAGAGCCGCGGCTTGCCCCTGCGGGAACTCACCTGGAACCACACCACCCTCCACTGGCGCGCCCACACCCCGGGGTGGACCTATCTGCAGCTGCTGCTGCCCCAGCCGGAGGAGGCCTGCCTGGAGGCGCTGCGGGAGCGCTGGGGCCACGACCTGCTCTGGCACCTGGAGGGGGTGCGCCAGGGCGGGGTGCCCCGCCTGGCCTGCCTGCCGCTGCTGCGCTGGCACGATGCCGCCACGCTCCAGGCGGTGTTCGACCACTGCCGCGCGCTTGGAGCGGTGATCTTCAACCCCCACACGCTCACGGTGGAGGAGGGCGGTCTCGAGGTGATCGATGCCGACCAGGTGGCCGCCAAGGCGGCCTACGACCCGGCCGGCCTGCTCAACCCCGGCAAGCTGCGCGGCTGGCTGGAGCGGGGGATCAGTCGCACTCCAGGCTGAGGCGCGTGTCCACGCCGGTGGTGGGGTTGCGGCCGGCGGCGGTGCGGCAGAGCTGCTTCTGGTCGGCGCGATCCAGCAGGGCGTCGCTGAAGTCGCTGTCCTCCACGTCGGCGCCGGCGAAGCTGCTGCCTGAGGCGATGGCGCCCCGCAGCACGGCGCCGTGGAAGTTGGCCCCGCTGAAGTCGCCGCGGTCCATCAGGGCGTCGCTGAGGTCGGCGCCGCTGAAATCGGCCTCGGCGAAAGCCCCCTGGGTGAGGATCGCCCCGTGCAGGTTGGCCCCGTGGAAGATGGCCCGCCGGGCCACGGCGCCTGCGAAGGAGGTGTTGGCCAGGGCCTGGCCGCTGAAGTCCTGCTCGCTCTGGTTGGTGAGGGTGTAATCCACCGTTTCCTGGAAGAGGGCCCGCTGCTGCAGCCCCACCCCGGCGGCGGTGTCGAGGGCGGCGGCGGGGGCGGTTGCGGGGGTTACGGCCGCGGCGCCCACGGTGAGCAGGGGGAGCAGCAGGGCCGCCAGCCAGGCGGCGAGCCGCTGCCCCAGGCCGTGGCGGGCGAAAGGCGCAGGGGTGGGGGACACGGCGGCGTTGGCAGCGACCTTCACTCTGTCGCAGGGCAAGGGGCAGAGCTGGGGCTGGACTCAGTGAGGGACTGAGCTCAGTAGGTGGCCGATCAGGTAGAGCGACCCCGCCAGGATCACCGGCTCGTCCGAAGGCCCGGGCCCGAGGGAATCGAGCACCGCGGCGGCATCCGCGGCGGCCGTGAGCTGCGGTGCCAGGCCGGGGCAGGCCTCCGCCAGGGACTCGGCGCTCCAGCAGCCATGGCCGGGCACCGGCACGATCCAGGCCCGATCGCCCGCCGCCAGCAGGGTCTCGAGCATGCCGGGCCCGTCCTTGTTGGCCAGAAATCCGAGGATCCAGCGCCGCTGCCCCGCCGCAGGCGCCTGGCCGCGGGCGGCCCGCCGATCCAGTTCGGCCCGCAGGGCCTGCGCCGCCGGCAGGTTGTGGGCCCCATCGAGCAGCAGCGTGCGCCCGCCCCAGGGGAGCTCCTGCAGCCGGCCCGGCCAGCGGGCCGCCGCGAAGCCCTCGGCGATGGCACAGTCGGGGATCGCCCAGCCCCGTTCCGCCAGGGCCCGCAGCATCCCCAGGGCCACGGCGCTGTTGGTGCGCTGCACCGCCCCCGGCAGGCCGCAGCGGTAGCGCAGCCCCTGGCTCTGCCAGAGCTCCCCGTTCTCCGCCTCCAGCACGTCGGCGGGCTCCACCCAGCGCAGCGTGACGCCGCGCTGTTCCGCCGCCCGCCGCAGCACCGCCGCCACCGCCGGGCTCTGGGGGCCGCTCACCGCCAGGCAGCCCGGGCGCAGCACGCCAGCCTTTTCCGCGGCGATCAGGGCCGGCTCGGCGCCCAGCACCTCGGCATGGTCCAGGCCGATGCTGGCGAAGCCGACCACCGGCCGCTGGGGATGCACCGTGGTGGCATCGAGGCGGCCGCCGAGGCCCACCTCCAGCACGGCCAGCTCCACCCCGGCCTCGGCGAAGGCCAGGAAGGCCGCCGCGGTGACCAGTTCGAAGGGGGTGAGCCGGTGCCGTTGGCCGAGCCCCTGGATCCCGCTGAGGTGGCGGCGCAGCTCGGCCGGCGCGATCGGGTCGGGCCCCAGGCGAATCCGCTCACACCAGCTCATCAGGTGGGGGGAGGTGTACAGGCCGCAGCGCAGACCCGCGGCTCCGAGGGCCTCGTGCACCAGGGTGGCGATCGATCCCTTGCCGTTGGTGCCCGCCACCTGCACCGCCTCGAAGCTCGCCTCCGGGTGGCCCAGCTCCGCCAGGGCGGCCTCGAGCCGCCCCAGGGTGAGGTCCACGCCGCGGTGGCTGAAGGGTTCAAGCAGATCCGCGAAGGGATCCGGGGCAACCGGTGCGGCAGGCAAGGATCAGGCCAGGGTGAGCAGGGCCTTCTCCAGCCTTTTCACCGCCTTGCGCAGGTGCCGGGGCTGGATCACCAGCGGCGGCACGAAGCGCACCACCGAAGGGCCGGCCGGCACCAGCAGCAGGCCCTGCTCCATGGCGGCCTTCACGATCTCGGGGGCCGTGGGGGCATCCGGCTGGAGCACCAGCCCCTGCAGCAGCCCCCAGCCGCGGTGGCCCGCCAGCCGCTGGGGGTGTCGCGCCACCAGCTCGCCGAGCAGGTCGCCCAGCAGGGTGCCCATGGCGTCGACATGGCCCAGCAGGCTGCGGCGATCGATCTCCTCCAGCACCGTGAGGCCGGCCCGGCAGGCGAGGGGATTGCCACCGAAGGTGCTGGCGTGCTCCCCGGGGCGGAAGTGGTCGAAGGCGGCCTTCACCGCCAAGGCCCCGATCGGCACCCCGCCCCCCAGCCCCTTGGCCAGGGTGAGGGCATCGGGCTCCACGCCGAGGGTCTCGTAGCCCCAGAGGCGTCCGCTGCGGCCCACGCCGATCTGCACTTCATCGAAGATCAGCAGGATCTGCTGCTCGTCGCAGAGCTGGCGCAGCCGCCGGAAGAAGGCCGGATCGCCCGGGTTGGCGCCCCCTTCCCCCTGGATCGGTTCGATCAGCACCGCCGCCACCGCCGGACCTTCCGCCTCGCATTCGGCCAGCAGCGCCTCGAAGGCGGCGATGTCGTTGTAGGGGAAGTAGCGGAAGCCCGGCACCAGTGGCTCGAAGCCCTGGTGGTAGCGGGGCTGGCCGGTGGCGGTGACCGCCGCCAGGGTGCGGCCGTGGAAGCTGGCCTGGGCCGTGAGGATCAGCGGCTGGGCGATCCCCCGCACCTGGTGGCCGTGCTTGCGGGCCAGCTTGATGGCGGCCTCATTGGCCTCGGCGCCTGAGTTGCAGAAGAACACCCGGTCGATGCAGCTGCGGGCGGTGAGGGCGGCGGCCAGCTGCTCCTGCTCCGGTATCCGGTACAGGTTCGACACGTGCTGCAGCTTGCCCAGCTGGCGGCAGAGGGCCCGCTTCAGCACCCGGTCGCTGTGGCCGAGGGTGCAGACGGCGATCCCCGCCACGCAGTCGAGGTAGCGGTTGCCCTGACGGTCCCAGAGATGCACGCCGCGACCCTTGACCAGCTCCAGGGGGAAGCGGGCGTAGGTGTCCATCACCGGGGAGAAGGACGCCGGGGTGCTGGACACGGTGCTGCGGTTCCGGGGGGTGGAGGAAAGGGGCGTGGGAAGGGACGGGATGGGAGCGGTGGGACTCGAACCCACATGCCCGAAGGCGCTCGATTTTGAGTCGAGTCCGTCTACCAATTCCGGCACGCTCCCGCCGTTGGGATCTTACGTGGACCGTTGCCGGCCCCGGGATCACGCCAGGGAGGAGGGACGGTTCAGTTCGGGGTGAGGCGCCGGATGGCCGCACCCACGCCGTTGAGCTTGCCCTCGAGGTCGGCATAGCCGCGGTCGAGGTATTCGAGCCCCTGCACCGTGGTGATGCCATCGGCCGCCAGGCCCGCCAGCACCATCGCCGCCGAGGCCCGCAGGTCGGTGCCCTGCACCGGCGCGCCGCTCAGGCGGGGCACCCCCTCCACGAAGGCGGTGTTCCCCTTCATGCGGATCGAGGCCCCCATGCGCTGCAGCTCGGCCACGTGCTGCAGGCGATTCTCAAAGATGTTCTCGGTGATCACACTGGTGCCCTCCACCGTGGCCAGCAGGCTCATAAAGGGGGCCTGCAGGTCGGTGGGGAAGCCGGGAAAGGGCTGGGTGCGCAGATCCACCGCCCGCAGGTGGTCGGCCTGGAGGGTGAGGCCGATGCCGTCGTTCTCGATGCGGCAACCCGCCTCCTCCAGCTTGGTGATCACGGCGCCGAGGTGCTCGGGAATCACGGGCGCCACCCGCAGGTGGGAGCGGGTGATGGCCGCGGCCAGGAGGTAGGTGCCGGCCTCGATCCGGTCGGGGATCACGGCGTAGTCGGCGCCGTGGAGGCGATCCACGCCCACCACGGTGATCGTGGGGGTGCCGGCCCCGCGGATGCGGGCGCCCATGGCGATCAGCAGGCCGGCCAGGTCCACCACCTCGGGCTCCAGGGCGGCGTTCTCGATCACCGTCTCGCCATCGGCAAGGGCGGCCGCCATCATCAGGGTTTCGGTGGCGCCCACACTGGGACAGTCGAGATGGATGCGGCCACCCCGCAGGCGGTGGCCGCGGCCGGGCACCACGGCGGTCACCACGCCGTGCTCGATCGTGACCTGGGCACCGAGGGCCTTGAGCCCCTTGACGTGCTCCTCCACCGGCCGCGAGCCGATCTGGCAGCCGCCGGGCAGGGGCATCTTGGCCATGCCGGTGCGGGCCAGCAGGGGGCCGATGCAGAAGAAACTGGCCCGCAGGGAGTTCACCAGCTCATAGGGAGCGGTGGACTGATTGATGTGGTCGCCGTTCAGCTCGATCGCCTCCCCCTGGCGGATCACCTGCACCCCCAGGGCCGCAAGGATCTCCCCCATGGCGGTGATGTCCGTGAGGGGAGGAACGTTCCGCAGCCGGATCGGATCCCGGGTGAGCAGACAGGCCGCCATCAGCACGAGGGCGGAATTCTTGGCGCCGCTGACGCGGATTTCACCGGAGAGGGTGTGGCCGCCGGAGATTTCGAGCTGGGGCAGCAGGACTTTGCGGGACGGGATAATGGTGGAGGTCATGGCTGCGGCGGTCCCGTCTTCGGTGGCGGCATCTTGACAATGAATGGTGAGACCGTCTAGACGGCCGCCCCTGGAACTGTCTCGCCTTCCTGGCCCTGGCTGGGGCCTCCCGGAAGGGAGCCTTGGTTGTGCTTCCTCCGCTCTAGCCAGGGCCGCGCCGCAGTGTCAGCCCCCGGCGGGGCAGCCACTGGTCCGGGGGTGCGGCGATGGCGTATGGTTTGCGGGTCGCAACGAGCGGCGCGCCAGCGGATGTGGCGGAATTGGTAGACGCGCTAGTTTCAGGTACTAGTGGCAGCAATGTCGTGGGAGTTCAAGTCTCCCCATCCGCACTTCTCCCATGATCGTTCTCAAGATCACCAACGCCTCCGAAGTTGTCGCTTCCCGAGTGGGAAGATTTCTTGAGAGCCTTACACCGGATTCCTTCGATCAATCCAAGGTCGAAGACGTCCTCCTCAAGCGGCTGGTGGAGAATCTCGAAGCCCAGGGTCTCCAGGGAGAGGTGGCCGTGGTGCAGGGTCTCGACCTCGCCGACTACGACGCCCTGGTGATCCGCGACCACATGCATGTGCGCCGCCGCCAGTCCTTCTGAGCTCGCCATCACCAGCCGCCGCAATCCCCTGGTGCGGCAGTTGCGGCTGTTGCACCAGTCCCGCGGTCGCCGCGAGGCGGCGCTGCTGCTGCTGGAGGGTACCCATCTGCTGCAGGAGGCGCTGCGGCTCGGCCTGGTGCCCATGGAGGTGCTGTTCACGCCGCGCTGGGAGCTGCAGCAGGGGGCGCTGCTGGAGCGTCTCCCCGCCGCCAGTCGCCGGCTCCGGGTGAGTGAGGAGGTGCTGGCGGCGGCGGCCACCACCGAGCACCCCGATGGCGTGGTGCTCACCGTGCCCCTCCCGGCTCCCCCGGCGGGGTCGCCGCCGGACTTTCTGCTCGCCCTGGATCGCCTGCAGGACCCCGGCAACCTGGGCACCCTGCTGCGCACGGCCCTGGCGGCGGGGGTGGGCCGGCTCTGGCTGGGGGGCGGCGCCGATCCCCTCCAACCGAAGGTGTTGCGTGCCTCCGCCGGTGCCGCCCTGGCCCTTCCCCACGAGCGCCTCGGGGAGGAGGAGCTGCGGCAGCGGTTGCGGCAGCTGCGGGAGACCGGGTACCAGGTGGTGGCCACCCTGGTGGCACCGGGGCCCGCTGGGGAGGAGCCTCTGCCCTACTGGCAGCTCGATTGGAGCCGCCCCACGGTGCTGCTGCTCGGCAACGAGGGGGCCGGCCTGGCCGCCGACCTGGCGGCCCTGGCCACCCACCGGGTCACCATCCCCCACAGCCCGGCGGTGGAATCCCTCAACGTGGCGGTGGCGGCGGCGCCGCTGCTGCTGGAGCGCTGGCGGCAGGCCCTGCAGCGCCCGGGCCTGCCGCAGCACCGAAACCAGCAGCAGGAGAGAATGCCCGCTCAGTGACGCAACGGCCCCGGTGAGCGACGCCCCCTCGAACGGATCCGACTTCGATTTCGATGTGCTGGTGATCGGCGCCGGCTACGGCGGCTTCGATGCGGCCAAGCACGCCGCCGAGCACGGCCTGAAGGTGGCGATCGTGGAATCGCGGGACATGGGCGGCACCTGCGTGAACCGGGGCTGCGTGCCCTCCAAGGCGCTGCTGGCCGCCAGCGGCCGCGTGCGTGAGCTGGCCGATGCCGAGCACCTGGCGGGCTTCGGCATCCACGCCGCCCCGGTGCGCTTCGAGCGCCAGAAGATCGCCGACCACGCCAATCAGCTGGTGGCCACGATCCGCGCCAACCTCACCAAGACGCTGGAGCGGGTG
>JBJTWS010000062.1:0-4648 GCA_046081905.1 Synechococcus sp.
GGAAACACCGCGCGCTCCGGCGGCGTGAAGCCGGGCAGCTCGGCATTGGTGGAATCGGAGAACAGGCAGAGAACACCTGCGTGTTTGAGTACGGCGATGATCTGATGCTGGTGGATGCCGGCCTGGCCTTCCCCAGCGATGGCATGCACGGCGTGAACGTGGTGCTGCCGGACACCAGCTATCTGCGCGAGAACCAGAAGCGCATCCGCGCCATGATCGTGACCCATGGTCATGAGGATCACATTGGTGGTATTCCGCACCACCTCAAGAACTTCAACATCCCCGTGATCTATGGCCCCCGCCTGGCCATGTCCCTGCTGCAGGGAAAGATGGAGGAGGCTGGGGTCACCGATCGCACCGTGATCCAGACCGTGGGCCCACGGGATGTGGTGCAGGTGGGGCAGCACTTCAAGGTTGAGTTCATCCGCAACACCCATTCGATGGCGGACAGCTTCACCCTGGCGATCACCACGCCGGTGGGTGTGGTGGTGTTCACCGGTGACTTTAAGTTCGACCACACGCCGGTGGATGGCGAGCACTTCGACATGGCCCGCCTCGCCCACTACGGCGAGCAGGGTGTTCTCTGCCTGTTCAGCGATTCCACCAACGCCGAGGTGCCCGGCTTCACGCCTTCCGAGCGCGCCGTGTTCCCGAAGCTCGACCAGCACATCGCCCAAGCGGAGGGGCGGGTGATCATCACCACCTTCGCCAGCTCGATCCACCGCGTGGCGATGATCCTGGAGCTGGCCCTCAAGAACGGCCGCAAGGTGGGGCTGCTGGGCCGCTCCATGCTCAACGTGATCGCCAAGGCCCGCGAGCTCGGCTACATGCGTGCCCCGGATGATCTGTTCGTGCCGATCAAGCAGATCCGCGACCTCCCGGACCGCGAGACGCTGCTGCTGATGACCGGCAGCCAGGGCGAACCTCTGGCGGCCCTGAGCCGCATCTCCCGCGGCGAGCACCCGCAGGTGCAGGTGAAGAGCACGGATACGATCATCTTCTCGGCCAGTCCGATCCCCGGCAACACCATTTCGGTGGTGAACACGATCGATCGCCTGATGATGCTCGGCGCCAAGGTGGTGTATGGCAAGAACGAAGGCATTCACGTCTCCGGCCACGGCTGCCAGGAAGACCAGAAGCTGATGCTGGCCCTCACCCGGCCCAAGTACTTCGTGCCGGTGCACGGCGAGCACCGCATGCTCGTGTGCCACAGCCGCACGGCCCAGTCGATGGGCATCCCGGCAGACAACATGCTCATCATCGACAACGGCGATGTGGTGGAGCTCACCCCCGATTCGATCCGCCGGGGTGAGCCCGTCAAGGCCGGCATCGAACTGCTGGATGCCTCCCGCAACGGCATCGTCGATGCGCGGGTGCTCAAGGAGCGCCAGCAGCTGGCTGAGGATGGCGTGATCACGTTGCTCACGGTGATCAGCACCGATGGCGTGATGGCGGCGCCGCCGCGGGTCAACCTGCGGGGGGTGGTGACCACCGCCGACGCCCGCAAGCTCTCCGTGTGGAGTGAGCGGGAGATCCTCTGGGTGCTGGAGAACCGCTGGAGCCAGCTCTCCCGCAACAGCGGCGGCAAGACCCCCGATGTGGACTGGGTGGGTGTGCAGCGGGAGGTGGAGGTGGGCCTGCAGCGGCGCCTCCGCCGCGAGCTCCAGGTGGAACCCCTGATCATCTGCCTGGTGCAGCCGGCCCCTGCCGGCACTCCTGCCTACAAGGGCCGCGCCGACGCTGAACCCGACACCCGCCCGGCCCCGCGGGGCCGCCGTGATGGTGGCGGTCGGGGCGGCGCGGCTCCCCAGCGCCAGGCGCCTGCGGCGGCCTCCGCGGCTCCCGTAGCCGCACCGGCCGCGGCGGCCACTGCCACAGCGACCGCCACCGTGGTGCGGGAGCCGGTGGTGCGGGAGGCCCCGGTTCGCGAGGAGGAGCCCGCCGGCCGCACCCGCCGCCGCCGCTCGGCCGCCCTGGCGGGCTGAGGCCCGCCCCCTTGTTGCTGCTGTTGCGCCGCAGGCAGGCGGCGCTGCTCAGCTCAGCACCACCCGCAGCAGGCCCCGGGCGAGGAATTCCTCCTCCTCGGGTCTGAACAGCGGCTGGCTACCCGATGCCGGCGGCGGCTCGGGAGATGGCGTTTCCTCCAGAGGCACCACCTCGATCGACTCGGCGGTGCTGGGATCCGCCTGCCGCACCTCGATCAGTTCCGGCTCGTCCACCACATCCACCGCCAGCGGCTCCTCCGAGGCAGCGGGCGCGCCCATGGCCTCCATGGGCTCGGGTTCGCGCAGCGCCAAAGCCGCGCTGGGCTCCCCGGCGGCCGGTGGCTCCGCCACGGGACTGGCCTCTGCCGCCGGTCCGGCCACCGGGGCGGTTGACGGGAAGCTCACGGCCGGCACATCCCCGGCCGGCGCGGCCTGCAGGAAGGGATTGGTGGCCAGGGCCTGCAGGGTATCCGGCGCCGGGGCAGAGGGATCCTGACCGCCCAGATCCACCATCCAGGGCATCGCGGCCGTTGCGGCGCCGGCCGTAGGCGCCGCAACGGCCTCCGCCGCACCGAAGGGATTGGCGGCCTCAACCGGTGCCGGGGGTTCTCCCCCCTCCGGTGCGGCGGGCTCCTCCGCTGCCGCAACCGGCTCCTCCGGCCCAGGAGTTTCCTGCGCGGGGCTGGCGCTCATCAGCTGGCGGCAGTGCTCCAGCCCCTGCACGGCGATGTCCAGCAGGATCGGCTCCGGCTGCAGTTGCTGCACGGTGGTGTAGTGCTGTGCGGCGGCGGCGGCGTTGCCGAAGCCATAGAGCTGTGTGTGCCCCAGCAGCAGCTCCAGGCGAAGGTGCAGAGAGGGGTTGTCGTCGCCGATCTGGCGGAGCAGCTGTTCCCCCAGCTCGAGGGCCTGCTGCCACTGCCCCTCGCTGTAGGCCAGCTCCACGGCGGCGTAGAGGTGCTCCTGGGTCTCAGTCATGCAGCGGCGGGGTGGCGGTGGGCCCAAGCAGGGCCAGTGTGCTGCGATCCCAGCACAGTCGCCAGCCACCGGGCAGATTCATTCGCCCGGGCTCCCGGGAGGGCTCCAGGCGCACAAGCAGCCCCTCAAGGGCGCCGCTCGGCAGCTCGGCGCGGCCCTGGCGCCGCAGCCAGGCCTGCAGCAGCCGCCGCTGGTTGGCGGGGGCCAGGGCCATCAGGCGGCGGCGCCCCAGGCGGCCGGGTGCCTCCTCCAGGGCCGGCAGGACGAGGGCGAGCAGCTCCTCCTCCGCTTCCAGCTCCTCGGCCAGCCGCTGGGCCTGGGCGGCGATGCGACGGCTTGCCCCGGGATGGAGCTCCTCCAGCACCGGCAGCAGCTCCTGCCGGATGCGGTTGCGCGCGAAGCGGGGATCCTCGTTGCTGGCGTCGTGCCATACCGGCAGCGCCAGGCTGCGGCAGATCCGCCCCGTGTCCTCCCGGCTGAAGGGCAGCAGCGGCCGCACCAGCAGGGTTTGCCCCTGCAGGGGCCGCAGCCGCCGCAGGCTGGCCAGGCCGCGGCGGTGGCTCCCGCGAGCCAGGTGCAGCAGCAGGGTCTCGGCCCGGTCCGTGGCGGTGTGGGCGGTGGCCACCCGCGGGCAGCCCTGTTCCGCGGCCCAGTGGGCGAGGCGGCTGTAGCGCCAGCGGCGGGCCGCGTCTTCGGTTTGCGGGAGACCCTTCGCCCGCTCCATCTGCAGGGGCAGCTGCCGCTCCTCGGCCCAGCGCTGCAGTTCCGCCGCCTGGCGGGCCGATTCCTCCCGCCAGCCGTGGTCGCCGTGCCAGAGCTGCAGCCGCCAGTGGTGCAGCCGACTCAGGTCCTGCAGCAGGGCCGTGAGGGCCATCGAATCCTGCCCGCCGGAAACGGCCAGCAGCACCGCGGCTCCCGGCGGCAGCAGGGCCGGCTGGCGCCGCAGCCAGCGGTGCAGCCGCAGGTGGTGGGCGCTCCAGGCGGGAGCGGCCGGCTGGGGCCCCATGGTTTCGGATGGGAGAATCAAGGGCTCAGCTCTCTGCGCCGCCGATGTCGCGTCTCTCCAGCCTGCCCAGCTCCCTGCAGGGCGCCATCGCCGAGCGCCGGGCGCTCAAGGTGATCGCCGGACTCGCCAACTTCGATGCCGCCTCGGTGGCTCGCATCAGCCGCGCCGCCGGAGCCGGCGGCGCCGACCTGATCGACGTGGCCTGTGATCCCGCCCTGGTGCGGCTGGCGGCGGAGGCTTCGGGTCTGCCGATCTGCGTGAGCGCGGTGGAGCCCGAGCTCTTCCCCGCCGCCGTGGCCGCCGGTGCCGCCATGGTGGAGATCGGCAACTACGACAGCTTCTATCCCCAGGGCCGTGTCTTCGACGCCGCCGAGGTGCTGGAGCTCACCCGCCGCACCCGGGCCCTGCTGCCTGCGGTGGTGCTCAGCGTCACCGTGCCGCACGTGCTGCCCCTCGACCAGCAGGAGCAGCTGGCGGTGGACCTGGTGGCCGCCGGTGCCGACATCATCCAGACCGAGGGCGGCACCAGCGCCAGGCCGTTCAGTGCCGGCAGCCTCGGCCTGATCGAGAAGGCCGCCCCCACCCTGGCCGCCGCCCATGCCCTCAGCCGCGTGGTGGATGTGCCGGTGCTCTGTGCCTCCGGCCTCTCGGCGGTGACCCTGCCGATGGCGATCGCCGCCGG
>JBJTWS010000063.1:0-15676 GCA_046081905.1 Synechococcus sp.
AGCGGAGTGGATCTGGCGGCGGGTTCGGCGCTGCTGACGTTCCAGTTGCAGAGCACGGAGGATGCGTTCAATGAAGCGGAGGAGAGCTACACCGTCACGATTGCCGGCAGCTCCGGCGCGACCGTCCAGGGCCCGGCGACCCTGACAACTTCCATAAGCGATGACGATGTGCTGTTTATACGTCTTTCAGGTCCAGATACTGTCAGTGAAGGCACAATCGCCAGCACTTATTCCGTCTTCCTGGATGGCGTGGGGTTGGGAGCAGGCAGGAGCATCTCGCTCAGGTTAGACACCCTGGGTGCCTCTGCGACGGAGGGCTTGGATTTTGATTCTTTAGTTGAATCCAGCCTCCTAGGGGATGCCGGAGTCACATTGAGCTCGCTTTCGACAGACGCCGCTACTGGTGCCATCTCGCTTGTGGCAACGAATACAAGTGGAGCTGATCTATCTGAAGGATCTTCTCTCCTTAGCTTTTCTCTCGCCACCTCAACGGATGGCTTTAGTGAAGGTAGTGAAAGCTTCGCGGTGAATCTTGCAAGTTCTAACTCCTCAGTGACCACTTCAGCGGTGATCACGGCGATCACAGACAACATCCGGGGCGTCAGGCTGAATGGGCCATCCACAGTTGTTGAAGGTCAGATCAGTGGCTCCTATGTGGTCTCTTTGGATGGCGCCTCTTTAGGGGCAGGCGCGAGCATCACGATCACACTTGATTCAGAATCTGGCACAGCTCTAGAAGGTGCCGACTTCTCCGCCCTGATTGCTTCGGCGATTACGGCTCAGCCAGGCATCATAGTTAGTGGCATAAGCACAGATCCTGTCACAGGCGCCGTCACCCTCACTGCCACTAATCGCACCGGAAGCATCTTGAATTCTGGCTCAACACTTGTTGAGTTTTCGCTGGATGCCAAGGATGACTCGATAGTGGATCTTGGCGAAGCTTTCGTCGTGAACCTCACGAGTCCATCATCGCTGGTTACTTCTGGCTCTGTCTTGACGACCATCGTTGATGCGAGCGAGGTCTCTTCTGGAATCACGATCCTCAACTATGGCAGATCAGTCGGCAACGTCACCATCGCGCCTAATAGCTCAGTAGGGGTACCGCTTGGGCTCTATGAAGTTGTTGGAGTTGATCCCGCATATCCTCTTCCCATACCGGATGAACTCGCAGGCCAATTCGAAGATGGGTTGTTTTATGAATATACTATTGACGAAAGTGGTGCGGCATCATTCATTCTTGATAGTAATGGTCTGAAGATTCCACGATACGGATCCGGAAACTTCGCTACTACTGAAGGCGCCGACTACCTAGTGGCCACTGGCTACCCACCTGGGGTTCTTGATGTCTATATCAATGCTCTAGAAGAAACAACGATACGCCTTGGTCGCGGCGATGACTTCTTCGGCTTGGCGGGACAGGGGATCACGCAGTCGGTCCGATCCGAGGTGAGCATCGACGAGTCTCAGGGATACATATTTCAATCTAACATCTTTGGGGAGGAGGGTGATGATACAGTCGTAGCTCTTATGCCCTGGTCGTCCGTATTCAAGGGTGGGGGCAATACTGATTACTCAGGTCTTATACTTGGTGACGATCTAACGCTGGAGGAAGTCACCTTTGGCGATACGCTTGAGTTGAAGGGATCTAGATTTGACTGGGATATCGAGTTCAAAGACGGCAACGGAGACGGAGTCGTTACACTTGCCTCTATCTTGGACGAGTCTGACTATCTTGCTGTCTCAAACAATAATCAGATCTCTGGATTCGAGCGTCTTCGCTTTGGAGACATTCTGTTTGACCTCGTTCTTTATGATCAGCAGCCCAGTGAGCTAACCTCTGATCAGCCGGGTTATTATCTCAATGGCGCAGAAGACTCTGCCCCCGAGCTAAACTCCTCCATTGGGGATGGCTCTGAGCTTTGGGAGGCGTTTCGATTCAATCGAACCTACTTGCAGGGAATTGTTGGAACCGCCACTCAGCCTGTCAATGTGTATACAGGCGACGCAAATGATACCCCCTATTTGATAGGGGACCTCCGCTTCGCCTCCCTCTCTACCCAGCTCGGCGATGACATCGTTGTGATCGGGGGCGCCGATCAAGCCTCCGTCGATCTTGGCGAAGGCTTGGATCAGTTCGAATCCGTGGGGCTATTCAGCAAAGCCAGTCTGGATGGTGGAACTGGTGCAGATAATCTCATTCTCGACTCCGCCGCCAACGTCCAGGTGCGCGGTGGTGCTGATGATGACGTGATTGAGTTGAGGCAGACGGCCGACAGTTCTCTGTTTGATGGTGGAGATGGAGCTACTGACAGAATAGTTCTTCCAGGAACGCTCGCTTCATACGGTTTCACCTATCAGGACGCCTCAGGTATTCTGACTTTCTTTGATAATGCGGGGAATAGTTTCACCGGCATTGAAAACTTTATTTTTGCCGATGGTCTTGTCTCTTCTGGCCAGATCAGGGATTTCATCGATTCCACTCCACTCCCGACTCCAACTCCAACACCCTCTCCTGCGCCGACTCCTGCACCGGCTCCGACTCCGACGCCTTCTCCGGTGCCGACTCCTGGGCCGACTCCCTCTCCAGCTCCCAGCCAAGCCCCTGGGGGTGGCATCTTTGTGACTGCTGACCCCTTCGTTGCCGGAACCCAATTGCTGCAGGGCACCCCTGCGCCGGATGTAATCACCGGTGGTCCGGGGAACGACATTCTCGACGGGGGGCTGGGTGCGGACTTCTTGACCGGAAGCTTTGGCTCTGATACTTACGTCCTCCCTTTCGGCGATCTGGCTGTGGATACATTTGTTGGCTTCAACCCAAGCGAAGACAAAATTCAGGTAAGCAACGTTACGAGAGGTTCCAAGGTCGATAAGTTCTTCAAGGGGAAAAGCCAGTCACGAAAGAAGGGCTTGCTCACGGTCGAGGGGACGAAGGCGGCGAAGTCCTCCGAAAGCCTGTATGTTTATGATTCCGATTCTGGGCGACTTTACTACAATGCCAATGGCGACAAAAAGGGATTTGGTAATGGCGGCGGCCTGATCGCAGAACTTGCTCAAGGACTTGATCTAGGCGGGGGCAACCTTGTGATCTCCTATGCAGAGCCCCTCCTCTGATCTGACTGTCGGCTAATCCTGCGGCTGCTGCAAACCAGTCGCCGCAGGTTTGTGCGATCAAGCCTGTTTCTGGGTAACTTGTCTGCGTAACGCAGGTTCAGGTAGGCATCGGCCAGGATTTGCAGATCCACAGCCAGCGCGGGCAGGGCTGCTCCGGCCCGGTTGCAGAACTGCTCTAGGGCTTCCCCTGGTGTAGGTTCCAGTCCTCTGGACCGCAGGGCTCGCAGGCTGCGTTGCAGTTCACGGCGGGCCCGGTCGCCCCTAGGGGCTCGATCCCGAGGGCCCTGGGCCAACTGCATCCAGGCAAGCCCGAGCGCCAATCCGCTGCCCAGCCCAGCTAACACCAGCGGGCCCAGCCAATCCTTCTTCGGCCCCAGCAGCCGCTCCAGCAGGGCCGCCTGCCCCTCCTGATCGAAGCCCAGCCACCAGCGGCTCCAGCTCAGGTCCAGCCCCCACCACTGCCGCTGGCCCCAGCGCCACCAGGCCGGACCCTGCGCCACGGCAGTGGCTCCCGCCGTTTCCTGCCGTTCCTGCGCCACCCAGGTGGTGGGATCCACCCGCACCCAGCCCCGCCCGTCGAGCCACACCTCGCTCCAGGCGTGGGCTTCGGCCTGGCGGATGTCGAGGTAGGGCTCGCTCCCCAGCGGCTGCACCCAGGTGCCGCCCCTATAGCCGCTCACCACCCGCGCCGGCACATCCGCGGCCCGCATCAAGGCCGTGAAGGTACTGGCGTAGTGGCCGCAGAAGCCCTCCTGCCGCTCGAACAGGAACGCATCCAGCCCCGCCCGCTCCGGCAGGGTGCCGGGGGTGCGGCTGTAGCGGAACGGCTGGCCGCGGAACCAGGCCTCGGCCGCCGCCACCCGCTGCAGCGGATCCGGCAGTGCCCGCCAGCTCCGCCCCAGCGCCTCCAGCCGCGGCTGCGATCCCACCGGCAGCTGCCGATCCAGTGGCGTGGGGGGCCACCGCTGCCACGGTGCCGGCTGGTCGCGGCTGCTGAGCTGATAGTTGCGCCGCTCCCGCGGCGGCCGCTCCAGCAGCAGCTCCCCATCGAAGCGCAGCCGCAGCTCCTCGCTGCGGGGCTGGGCCCGGCCATCCCAGGGCACCGCCTGGAAGCGGCTCGGCTCCACCAGCCACAGCTGCTTCCCCTGATTGGCCCCTTCGGCTTCCGCGCCGGCAGGGGGCCTCCAGCGGGCGGCTGCGGGGGGATCACGCCGCTGCCATGCGCGGCCATCGAAGCGGTCGTGCACCAGCACCCTCCAATATCGCTCGCTTTCGGGCGGTACCCGGTTGTCGCTGAAGGCCACCCGGGCCGCCGGTGCGCCGCTGCTCGCCAGCGAGGCGATGCCACCCGGATCCAGCCGGTCGCTCAGGCCCGTCACCGCCGCTCCGCCCCAGCCCTGGGGCAGGGTCCAGAGCGGCCCGATCCGCGGCAGCAGCAGGAACAGCACCAGCGCCATCGGCAGCGCTGCCGCCAGCACCTGGGCGCTGCGCCGCACCAGCTGCCGCCAGCTCAGCCCCAGATCCAGCTCCAGCTGCAGCAGCCCCGCCAGGGCCCCCACCGTGATCAGCAGCTGCAGGGCGCTGGGCAGCAGGTCGGGCTGCTGCGCCCCCAGCAGACCCACCCCCACCAGTTGCAGCAGCGCCACCAGGCGCCGCTCCGGCCGGCTGCGTGCCTCCCGCAACTTCAGGGCCGCCATCGCCACCAGCACGATCGTGGGCCAGCTCAGGGGCAGGGCCGGATCCAGGCCGCTCAGGCCGATCCCCAGCAGGCCGGTCACGATCCACTGCAGCCGCCGCGGCGGCAACACCAGGGGCTCAACCGCGGCCATGGGCCTCTCCCGGTGCGGTGGCGAGCGCCCGCAGGCAGGCGTCGCGGTGGGTGGGGCCGCAGCCGGGGGGGATCACGCTGCCCGCCAGCCGCAGGCCGTAGCGCCCCTCCTGGGGGGCCAGCTGCCAGATCCGCTCACTCAGGTGCTCCAGTGCCTCCTCCCAGGGCAGTTCCGGAGCCGGTGCCAGCAGCAGCGGCTCCCCCGCCTCGGCGGCGAACTGCTTGGTGAGCCGGCCCCGCCCCTGGGCCAGGGGTTTCCAGGCCAGCCGGGCGCTGCCGTCCTCGGGGCGGTGGGGGCGCAGGTCGCGCCAGTGCTCACTGCCTTCCCGCTCCCGCGGTTGCCCGTCGCCGGCGGCGCGCGGCGGCCGCTCCAGGGGCACCTGGGCCACCGGTCCGCGGCGGCGGGCGGGATAGATCAGCTGGGCGCCGGGCGGCTCCCAGCGGCTCCAGCAGCGGAACAGCCCCAGGGGGGCGGTGCTCACCAGCCGCAGCCGTCCGGGCCGCTGCCAGCCGCGCCGCTGCGGATTCCAGGGCAGCTCCAGGGTCTGCTCCCCGGGCAGCAGCGTGACCCCCAGCGGCTCCCCGCCCCCCTGCCAGCTCAGCTGCAGCCCCTCGCGCCGCTGGCGGCTGCAGGCGATCAGGGGATAGCGCACCGTGCTGCCCGCAAAGCCCGGCCGGGGTTCCCCGCAGCGCAGCTCCAGCCCCTGCAGGTTGAAGTGGGTGAGGTGCAGGGCCAGCAGCATCAGCCCCAGCATCAGGTAGCTCAGCAGCAGCGGACCGTTGCGCTGGGTCTGGATCGCCACGATCAGCAGCAGCACGCCGCCGCTGAGCCAGAGCCAGCCGAAGCGGCTGGGCACGATGTAGAGGTTCCGCAGCCCCAGCACCAGCGGATCGCCCTGCTGGGGCGGCACGAGGCGGGTCAGCAGGTCGTCGGCGGTGGGCATGGTTTCCGGGCTCCGCTCAGCGGATCGCCTCCACCGCCTGCAGCAGCCGCTGGCTGTAGCCCTCGCCGCCGCCGGGTCTGCCGCTATCGAGCCGGTGTTCGCACACCGCCGGCAGCACCGCCTGCACATCGGCCGGCCGCACGTGATCGCGCCCCTCCAGCAGCGACCAGGCCCGCGCAGCCGCCAGCAGTGCCTGGGACGCCCGCGGCGAGAGCGGCGCCCCGGGGGTGGCGGGATCGCGGCTGAGAGCCACCAGATCGAGCACGTACTCCAACAGCGCCGGGGTGCACAGCTGCCGGCTGCAGCGCTCCTGCAGCTGCTCCAGGTCCGCCGGCGAGAGCACGGCCGGCATCGCTTCCGGCCGGTTCCCCTCCCCCGCCAGCAGCGCCCGTTCCGCCTCCCGCGGCGGGAAGCCGAGGCTGAGGCGCATCAAAAAGCGATCCAGCTGCGATTCCGGCAGGGGGGCGGTGCCCACCTGGTCGAGGCCGTTCTGGGTGGCGATCACGAAGAAGGGCTGCGGCAGCGGATGGCTGGTGCCATCCACGCTCACGCGGCCGGAGGCCATCGCCTCCAGCAGGGCGCTCTGGGTGCGGGGGCTGGCGCGGTTGATCTCATCGGCCAGCAGCGCCTGGCTGAACACCGGCCCCGGCTGGAAGTGGAAATCAGCCGTGGCCGGATCGAACACGTTGATGCCGGTGAGGTCCGCCGGCAGCAGATCACTGGTGAAACTCACCCGCTTGAAGGCCAGGCCGCAGCTGCGGGCCAGGGTCTCGGCCAGGGTTGTCTTGCCCATGCCGGGCAGGTCTTCGATCAGCAGGTGGCCGCGGGCCAGCAGGCAGGCCAGGGCCAGCCGCACCTGGCTCTCCTTGCCGAGCAGCACCCGGTTCACGGCGTCAAGTACCGGCTGCAGCGGGGCGGTCACGGGGCCGGCTCAGGGATGGGCGAATTGTGGCGCCCCCGGAGCGCTTAGCGTCCTGCCTCCTGTTGCGGCTGCGCCATGGTTTCGCCGCTGCCGCCCGCCCCCGAACCCCACGGCGGCAACCGCGAGGCGATCGCCCGCCGGCTCGGTTGCTCCCCCGCCCAGCTGCTCGATGCCAGCGCCTCGCTGGTGCCCTTCGGGCCGCCGCCGGGGTTGCGGGCGCGCCTTGCGAGGGAACTGCTGCTGGGCTCCAGCCCCCGCGACTATCCCGACCGCACCTACCTCGCCCTGCGCCAGCGCCTCGCGGCGCTCCACGGCCTCGAGGCCGGCTGGGTGCTGCCCGGCAACGGCGCTGCCGAGCTGTTCACCTGGGCGGCGCGCGACGCGGCGGCCCTCGGCGTGAGCGGTCTCCCCGAACCCGGCTTCGCCGACTACCGCCGTGCCCTGGCCCCCTGGGGCGGCGCCGTGGAGTTGCTCCCCCTCGCCCTGGCGAACCGCCAGCCCTTTCCCCAGAACTTCGCCGCGGCCTTCGCCGCCGACGGCTCCCCGGATCCATCCCGCTGCCCGGTGCTGTGGATCACCAACCCCCACAACCCCACCGGCCAGCTCTGGAGCCGCGCCTCCCTCGAACCACTGCTGGAACGCCACACCCTGGTGATCGTGGATGAGGCCTTCCTGCCGCTGGTGCCGGGCGGCGAGGCCCAGTCGCTGGTCCCGCTGCTGCCGGCGGCCCCGAACCTGGTGGTGATCCGCAGCCTCACCAAGCTGCTGGCGATCGCCGGCCTGCGGATCGGCTACGCCCTGGCGGAGCCCGCCCGGCTGGAGCGGTGGCGCCGGCTGCGCGATCCCTGGCCGGTGAACGGCCCCACCGCCGCGGCCCTGGCGGGCTGGCTGGCGGATTCCAGCCCCCTGGAGCGCTGGACGGCGAAGGTGCAGCGCTGGGTGGCGGAGGAGGGTCCCTGGCTGGCGGAGCGGCTGGGGGCCTTTCCGGGGCTCGAACCGCTGCCCTCGGCCGCGAACTACCTGCTGATCCACCGCCCTGGCGGCTCCCTGGAGCCGCTGCGGCTGGCCCTGGAGGAGCGCCATCGCCTCCTGTTGCGCGACTGCCGTTCCTTCGCGGGGCTGGGGGAGAACTGGCTGCGGATCGGTCTGCAGGACCGCCGCCGCCACCGCCGCCTGCTGGCGGCCCTGACCCGCGAGTGGGGAGCGAGCGGGGCTCAGGCCTGAGGCCGGCGCTGCTCAGCCAGCTCCACCAGCAGGGCGGCCACCTGCCGGTCTGCGTCCCGCACCGCCAGGCGCTCCATGCCGCGGCGCAGGGCCACCAGCGGATCCGCCGCAGCTGCGGCGCCCCGCAGCCGGGGGCCGAGCAGCCGCCAGAGGGTCCGCTCCAGGGGCGGCTCGCCCGGCGGGTGCTGCCACACGATCACGGCGGCCTCCACGGCGGCGGCCGCGGCGGCATTGGCGTCCTGGTGGCGGTCGGCGGCCTGGGGAAAGGGCACCAGGATCGCGGGGGTGCCGCACACCGCCAGTTCGCTGAGGCTGCCGGCTCCCGCCCGGCTGATCGCCAGGTCGGCGTGCTGCAGCAGGGCGGGCATGGCATCGCTGAAGGGGCGCTCCGCCAGCCCCTCCACGCTGCTCTGGCCGCCCTCCGGATCGTTGCTGCCGGTGAGGTGCACCACCCGGCAGCCGGCGGCCAGCAGCTTCGGCAGCAGCGGGCGCACCATCCGGTTCAGGCCCAGGGCGCCCTGGCTGCCGCCCATCACCACCAGCAGCGGGCCGCTGCCCGGTGGCACCCAGGCGGGCAGCGGGGCCGGCTCCAGCAGCGCGTGGCGCACGGGGGTGCCGGTGACCAGGGGCCGGCACCTGGGCAGCCGCTCGGCCGCCGCGGGCAGGCCCACCGCCACCCGGCTGCAGAGGCGACCCAGCAGGCGCGTGACCCGGCCCGGGATGGCATTGCTCTCGTGCAGCACCACCGGTACGCCGCACCAGCGGGCCGCCAGGATCGCCGGGGCGGCGATGTAGCCGCCGCTGCTGAACACCGCCGTGATCTGCTCCCGCCGGATCAGCCGCCGCACGCTGCGGGTGGCGTTGACCAGCTGAACCAGATTCCAGAGCTTGTCCAGCCATCTCCCCTGCCAGCCCCCGGCCCGCACCGTGTGGAGCGGATAGCGGCTGGGCACCAGTTCGCGCTCCAGCCGGTCCGGCACCCCCAGCCACTGCACGCTCCAGGCGGGCGGCAGGGCCTCCGCCACCGCCAGGGCGGGGAAGAGGTGTCCACCCGTACCACTGGCGGCGATCAAAAGCCTGGGCATGGGCGGGGTGGGCGGCCGCGCCTAACTTAAAAGCCATGCCAGCTCACCACTCCCACCCCCAGCGCCACCCCCAGCGCCGCCCCCTGCGCCTCCTCGGGGCCGTGGCAGCCGTTCTCTCCCTGGCGGCCTCCCTGCCGCTGCCGGCCGCGCGGGCCGCGGCCCCCAGCCCCGCCCTGCTGCAGTCGCTCGAGGCGGCCCTCAACGCCAGCGATGCCTCCGCCCTCTCGGCCGTGCTGGAAGCGGGGCCGGGCTTCGATCCGGTGGAGCTGCAGAAGCGCCACCGCACCCTGCGGGAGCTCTTCCCCCAGGCCCGCTGGCGGATCGTGCCGGCGGGCCCCCTGCGGGACGGCCGACCCACGGTCAACGTCACCGTGACCGGAGAGCGGCAGGAGGGACCCTTCACCTACCGGCTGGAGGCCACCCAGCAGCTGGCCCTCGAGAGCAACGGCAGCCGCATCAACGGGCAGTCGGTGCTGAAGGAGCAGTCGATCCTGCGCAGCGGTGAAGCCCCCCTGCCGGTGAGCCTTCAGATCCCGGACGCGGTGCTCACGGGCCAGCGCTACGACGTGGACGTGCTCTTCGACGACCCCCTCGATGGCGCCGTGGTGGCCGGCGGCCTGGTGGCGGTGCCCCCCGAGCAGCTCTCCGCGCTGCAGAGCCCCGACCTGCAGCTCGGCGCCCTGGGCGGTGGCGGCCTGTTCAAGACCGTGCAGGCGCCCCTCAGCCCTGGCTCCCAGACCTGGGCCGTGCTGCTGGTGCACCCCAAGGGCATCGTGAGCGCCAACAAGCGGGTGCGGGTGGTGGGCGATCGCCAGGCCCTGCAGCCCTGACGCTGGCGTCAGCGCTGGTACCAGCGCGCCAGGCACGACACATCCTCCCCGCCGTGGCCGGCGGCGATCAGTTCCTCCTCCAGGGCCGCCACCCGCTCGCTCACGGGCAGGGACAGCCCCGCGGCGGCGGCGGCCTCCAGGGCGATGGCCAGGTCCTTGCGGTGCAGCTCGAGCTTGAAGCCCAGGGGGTAGTGGTTCTGCAGCATGTGGCCGGCGCGGTGCTCCAGGGCCCAGGAGCCGGCGGCGCCGCTGGCGAGGGCCTGCCGCACCGCCTCCATCGGCAGGCCCAGCCGCTGCCCCAGGGCCATGGCCTCCGCCACCGCCGCGTAGCTGCCGGCCACCAGCACCTGGTTCACCGCCTTGGCCCGCTGCCCCGCCCCCACCGGCCCCAGGGGGGTGATCCGCGCGCCCACCACCTCCAGCAGGGGCCGGGCCCGCTCCACGGCCTCCGCCGCGCCGCCCACCAGCACCGAGAGGGTGCCGGCCCGGGCCCCCTCGGTGCCACCGGTCACCGGTGCATCGATGTAGTCCACGCCCCGCTCCTGCAGCCGGGCCGCCAGCTCCACACTGGTGGCCGGGGCGATGGTGGAGAAGTCCACCACCAGCGCCCCGGGCCGCAGGCCTGCGGCCGCGCCATCGGCTCCGAACAGCACCTCCTCCACGGCGGCGCCGTCCCGCAGGCAGAGGCAGAGCACCGCGGCCCCCTCGGCTGCTTCCCGGGGCGTGGCGGCCCGGCGGGCCCCCGCCTCCGCGAGCGGCTCCTCCCTTCGGCGCGTGCGGTTGTGCACGGTGAGGGCCGCGCCGGCGGCCAGCAGGTTCGCCGCCATCGGTGTGCCCAGGGCCCCGAGCCCCAGGAACGCCGTGGCGGGCAGGGATCCGCTGGGGTGGGACACGGGCCGGCTGCGCTGCTGCCTGGAGGCTGGCACGAGGCAAGGGCGAGCCGGAGGACCAGTGCGCTCCGGGGTGCTCAGTTCCCGCCCGGCGGGGCGAGCCGGCGGCGCAGTTCGCCCAGCTCCGGCAGCGTCACGGCGCCGTCGTTGTTGCGGTCGGCGCGGGAGAAGTTCTCCTTCAGCCAGGGGAAGCCGCCGGCCTCCTCCCGCTCGATCCGGCCGTTGCGGTTGCGATCGGCCTGCAGGAAGCGCGCCCGCAGCCGCTCCCCCAGCAGATCGCTCTGGCGCGGCACCAGGTCGGCCGGCAGAAGGTGGCCGCGGCCGCTGCGGTCGAGCCGATCGAAGTGCTTCTCCAGGTAGGGGTGCCCCTGCACCTCCTGTTTCTCGAGGCGCTGGTTGCGGTTGCTGTCGAGCCGCTCGAACAGCTGGTGGAGGCGCTGGCGGTAGCGCTCCAGATCCCTCGGCTGGGCTCCGCCCTCGCCGGCCCGCACCGGCAGGGATGGGGCGGCGACCGCGGCGAGGGCCGCGGCCGCGCTGGCCACCAGGGCAGCCCGCCGCAGCCCGGGAGAGGGTGAAGGCAGGCCGGAAGTCCCCATGGCGCAAGGTTATGGAGGGCCGGGCTCGCTCCTGTGACTCACCTTCCCCGCAGGTGTGACCAGATCCTTCCGGCCTGGGCACAGCCCGCCGCGGTCCATACAGTCGGCACGGGCTCCGGCCCGGGCTCCGGCCCGCCTCCGCGCTTCCACGCACGCCATGGGCAAGACGCAACGGATCTGGGTGGTGGACGACGACCCCGAGCTGCGCCAGCTGCTCGGCACCTACCTCGGCGAGCAGGGCTATGAGGTGCGCTGCCTGGCGGGTGGCGCCCAGTTCATGGCCCGCCTCGAGGCCCAGCGCCCCGATCTGGTGGTGCTCGACGTGATGATGCCCGGCGACGATGGCCTCACCCTGCTGCGCCGCCTGCGTGACCGGGGCGATGACCTGCCGGTGGTGATGCTCACCGCCCGCGGCGAAGCGGTGGACCGGATCATCGGCCTGGAGCAGGGCGCCGACGACTACCTCGCCAAGCCCTTCCTACCGCGGGAACTGAGCGCCCGCATCGAGGCGGTGCTGCGGCGGCGGGTGACGCTGCCGGCGGGCACGCCGATGGCGGAGGGGGAGGAAGTGGTGTTCGGCGAGAACCGGCTCGACCTCTCCGCCCGCACGCTGCTGCGGGGCGAGGAACCGGTGGTGATCACCAGCGGCGAGTTCAGCCTGCTCACCGCCTTCGTGCAGCACCCCCACCGCCCCCTCTCGCGCGAGCGGCTGATCGAGCTGGCCCGCGGGCCCGATTCCGAGACCGACAGCCGCAGCATGGATGTGCAGGTGTCGCGGGTGCGGCGGCTGGTGGAGCCGGATCCCTCCCGGCCCCGCTACATCCAGACCGTGTGGGGCTACGGCTACGTCTTCGTGCCCGATGGCAAGCCCCGCAGCCGCTGAGGAGGAGGGCCGCGGGCCGCGGCGGCAGGCCTTCTTCCTGCTGCTGCGGCTGCTGGGGGTGGCGGCGGTGTCGTTCACCGTGAGCCTGGTGCTGCTGCAGCTGCTGCTGGCCCGCCGGCTGGAGCGCGCCCAGATCGCGCAGCTGGGCCAGGAGGTGGCCTTCAACCTGCGGCTTGGGGAGATTGCCCTGGAGCGCCTGCCCCCTGCCGCCGTGGCGCGGCTCACGGGGTTGCCCCTGCGGGTGGGGCCGGAACCGCAGGCCAGCGGCGATCTGCGGCTGCGGCGCCAGGCGTTGCGGCTGCGGCAGGAGCTCTGCGAACGGCTGATGGAGTGCCCCCTGGTGGTGCCCGCCGACCTGGAGGCCCGGGGCGTGTGGGTGGAGGTGCTCTCCCCCCTCGAGCCCGTGTGGCTGTTCACCTCGCTGCCGCCGGCCCAGCGCTGGCCGCCCGATCCGCTCGTGCTCAGCCTCGCCCTGGTGTCCGGCAGTGGCGTGGCGATGCTCTCCTTTCTCTGGCTGGAGGTGCAGCGGCCCCTGGCGCGGATGGAGCAGGCCCTTGGCCGGGTGGGCCGGGAAGCTCAGCTGCCGCCCCTGGCCCAGCGGGGCACCGGCGCGGTGCGGCGGTTCACCCAGCGGTTCAACGCCATGGTGCGGCGGCTGGAAACCAGCGAACGGGAGCGGGCCACGATGCTGGCTGGCATCGCCCACGACCTCAAGAGTCCGATCACCCGCCTGCGGCTGCGGCTCAGCTGCCTGGCCCTCTCGGAGGAGGAGCGCAACCGCTCGGAAGCGGATCTGGAGGCGCTGGAGCGGATCACCAGCCAGTTCCTGCTCTTCGCCGGGGGAGGGGATGCGGAAGCGCCGGTGCGGTTGCCCCTCGATCAGCTGCTGGCGGAGCTCTCCGCTCCCCACGACCCCGCCGATCTCCTCCTGGATCTCGAGCCGCTGGAGCGCCGGGTGCAGCCCACCGCCCTCGCCCGGGCCGTGGGGAACCTGATCGACAATGCCCTCAGCTACGGCGTGCCGCCGCTGCGGCTGGTGCTGCGGGGGGAACCGGGCCCGGATGGAGAGGGAGAGGAACCCTTCCGCATCGAGGTGTGGGACCGGGGGGAGGGCATCCCGGCGCATCGCTGGGAGCAGGCCGTGATGCCCTTCCAGCGGCTGGATGAAGCTCGCGGGGGCAAGGGCCACTGCGGCCTGGGGCTGGCGATCGCGGCCCGGGTGGCGGCGGTGCATGGTGGCCGGCTCTACTGCCGGCGCGGGGTTCCTTCCTCCGGTGGGGGCTTCGCGGTGGGGTTGTGGGGGAACTCCATGGGGGAGGGGCCCGCCTGAGAACGGGGGGATCCCGGCAGGGCCGGGCGCGGCCTGCCGGGCGTGGCGCCAGACGGATCTGGTCACATCTGGCCCCTGCCCGGGACACAGTTGCGTCGAATCCCCTGGACACCATGGGCCTGTTCGCTGCCAGGCCAATGCCCCGCACGCCCCAGACCCTGCCCCGCCCCTTCCCCCATCCGCCGCGGCAGTCGCGGGTGGGTGGCCTGCTGCTTGGCACCCTGCTCCTGGCAGGGGGCGCCGCCTCCGCCCAGGCCCAGTCGTGGTCGCCCTGGCGGCCCGCTCCGCCCCAGTCACCGGCCCAGCGCCCGGTGGAGCCCAGCCGGGAGGACTGGGAGCGCCAGCAGGCCCAGGCGCTCGAGCGCATGAGCAACTGGCAACGGCGCACCTACTTCCAGGACCGCCGCAATCTCGAACGCCGCCAGTCGGACCAGCGCCTGTCCCTGCTCAGCCAGGCGGAGCGCTGCCTCGACCAGGCCCGCGGCCTGCAGGCGATCCAGGCCTGCCAGCAGCGGGAACAGCTCGACCGCTCCGACCAGCGCCGCCGCCAGATGGAGGAGCTGACCCAGCTGCGCCAGCGCTACGGCCTGCCGCTGCCCGCTTCCCAGGTCGCGGCCGGGGGCCGCTGGTCACCCGAAGGCAGCTATCCCCCGTACGCGCCCTATCCCGCCCAGCCCCAGCCCTACTCCGGGGTGCCCCAGGCCAGCGGCCCCTCCCAGGGCTGGCCTGGTTCCTGGCTGGATCTGCTGTTCGGCTTCTGAGCCCGGCTCCGGCCGGCTCCGGCTCGTTCTGCCAGCTGCCTTCACCATGACGGCAGGCGCCGGAGCGGCTCTCCCTTCCCTGCCCCACCGAAATCTTCCCGTCTGCCGCGCACCATGACCGACCCGCCCCGCTCCAATTCCGCGTCCCTTCTCCTGTCCATCCCGTCCCCGTTTCCTGCCATGCCTGACTCCACTCCCCTGCCCCGTCGGCGCTCCCGCCTCGCCCACGCCTGCCGCTCCCTGCCGGTGATCGCCTCCCTCTCGCTGCTGGCCCCCCCGGTGGTGCTCTCCCAGACGGCGATGGCCGCCCCCGGGGCGGGTGCCGGCGGTGGCGGTGCCCGCGAGCCGCTGCAGGAGCGCCTCAAGCTCACCCCTGCCCAGGCCAAGGAACTGTTCACGGCCCGGCAGGCCCTGGAGCGCCGCGGCATCCAGACCCGCCAGGGCATCCTGCAGAGCAGTCAGCGCTGCATCGAAGCAGCCAAGGATCTCCAGAGCCTCGGGGCCTGCAAGCGCACGGAGCGGGAGTCCTATGCCTCCCTCCTGCAGAAGGAACGGCAGGAGACGCGGGCCATGCTCCAGAAGATGGGCATCCAGCTGCCGGAGGGGCGGCCCGGTCGCCGGCCTGATGGCAAGCCGGCGACCTAGGCCCGGGGCCGATCAGGCCTCGTCGAGGGCGGCGACGCCGGGGAGCACCTTGCCCTCCAGCAGCTCCAGGCTGGTGCCGCCGCCGGTGGAGATGTGGCCCATGCGGTCGGCCAGGCCGGCCTTCTCCACGGCGGCCACGGAGTCACCGCCGCCGATGATCGTGCAGCAACCCTTGCCGCTCAGGTCGGCCAGGGTGGTGGCGATGGCGTTGGTGCCGGCGGCGAACTTGTCGAACTCGAACACGCCCATGGGGCCGTTCCAGATCACGGTCTTGCAGTCGGCCAGGGCGTCCTGGAACACCTTCACGGAATCGGGGCCGATGTCGAGGCCCATCCAGCCGTCGGGGATGGCCTCCACCGTGGCGATCTGGCTGTTGGCATCGGGAGCGAAGTTGTCGGCCAGCACCACATCGGTGGGCAGCAGGAACTGCACGCCCTTGGCAGCCGCCTTGGCCTCGAGTTCCTTGGCCAGCTCCAGCTTGTCTTCCTCCACCAGGCTCTTGCCCACCGCCAGGCCGCGGGCCTTGTAGAAGGTGAAGATCATGCCGCCGCCCACGAGGATCTTGTCGCACTTGTCGATCAGGGCCTCGAGCACGCCGATCTTGCTGCTCACCTTGGAGCCGCCCAC
>JBJTWS010000064.1:0-6250 GCA_046081905.1 Synechococcus sp.
GTTCGGCGCCGTCGGCGGTGACCAGGGTGACGGTGGCGGTGGGGTGAAGCCCCGTGCCGCAGCTCACCTGCACGCTGCGCAGGGTGTAGCGGGCCTCATCCTGCTGCTGCACCTGCTCGCTCACGATCGCCTCGAGGTCGCGGTCGGTGATCTCCCGCTTGCGATCCGCCAGCTCCTTGAAGCGGGCGAAGGCGTCGTCGAGGTCATCGCGGCTGAGCTCGTAGCCGAGTTCCTCGAGGCGGGCGCGGAAGGCGCTGCGGCCCGAGAGCTTGCCCAGGGAGATGCGGTTGTCGGCCAGGCCGATGGTGCGGGCGTCGATGATCTCGTAAGTGAGGCGGTTCTTGAGCACGCCGTCCTGGTGGATGCCGCTCTCGTGGGCGAAGGCATTGGCGCCCACGATCGCCTTGTTGGGCTGCACCGCCATGCCGGTGAGGTTGCTCACCAGGCGGGAGGTCTTGTAGATCTCCTCGGTGCGCACCCCCGTGAGCGGCTCGGTGCTTTCAGCCGGCCGGCCGAGGAAGGGGTTGTAGTAGCTGCGCCGCACATGCAGCGCCATCACCAGCTCCTCGAGGGAGGCGTTGCCGGCCCGCTCGCCGATGCCGTTGATCGTGCACTCGAGCTGGCGGGCGCCGTTCTTCACGGCCTCGAGGAAGTTGGCCACCGCCAGGCCGAGGTCGTTGTGGCCGTGCACCGAGATCACCGCCTGGTCGATGTTCGGCACATGGCGGTTGATGCCCTCGATCAGGGCCCCGAACTCGGCCGGGGTGGTGTAGCCCACGGTGTCGGGAATGTTCACGGTGGTGGCACCGGCGCCGATGGCGGCCTCGATCACCTCATAGAGGAACTCCGGATCGGAGCGGCCGGCGTCCTCACAGGAGAACTCCACGTCGTCGACGAGGGAGCGGGCATAGGCCACCATCTCCGCGGCGATCGCCAGCACCTCGGCGCGGCTCTTGCGCAGCTTGTGCTCGAGGTGGATGTCGCTGGTGGCAATGAAGGTGTGGATGCGGCGGCGGGCGGCGGGGGCCACGGCATCGGCGCAGGCCTTGATGTCGCCGCGGGCGGCCCGTGCCAGGCCGCAGATCGTGGGTCCGCTCTCGGTGCCCACGGCGGCGGCGATGTGCTGCACGGCGTTGAGATCGCCCGGGCTGGCAAAGGGGAAGCCGGCCTCGATCACATCCACGCCGAGGCGGGCCAGCTGCTGGGCGATGGCCAGCTTCTCGTCGAGGTTGAGGCTGGCCCCGGGCGACTGCTCGCCGTCGCGGAGGGTGGTGTCGAAGATGAGTACCCGGCCGGGATCGCGGGCCATGGCGGTTAAGTCGGAATAAGTATGAGTTAAGCGGATTCTAGGGGCTCGGCCGCGGCGCCCCCTCCGCCCCCCTGGCGGTGGAACACCGGCGCCTGCAGGGCTTCGGCCTTCTCCAGCCGGCCCCGCAGAGCCGCCAGGTCCACGAAGTGGTCGGCGGCGTTGCGCAGCTCCCGCGCCACCATCCCCTCGGCGGAGATCACCACCACCCGCAGCCCCCGCGCCCGCAGCACCTCCACCAGCCGCTCCAGGTCGCGGCTGCCACTCAGCAGCCACACCTCCTGGCAGCGGCCGGCCACGGCCATCAGGTCGATGGCCATCTCCACCTCCAGGTTCGCCCGGCCGTAGTGGCGCGATTCCGCGTCCGGTCCGCCCAGCTCCCGCAGGGGCTTGGTGCGCACGGTGAAGCCCAGGCTGGTGAGGGCATCGCGGAAGGGGCGCTGGTCGGTGTGGTCCTTGAGGCCCGCGTACCAGAAGGCGCTGGCCAGCTCGCCGCCGGCCTCCTGGCGGGCCAGCTCCAGCAGCCGGCGCGGATCGAAGAACCAGCCCAGCTTCTGCTGGGCATAGAACATGCCGTGGCCGTCTACCGCCAGGACCAGCTGCATGGGGTGAACGGGAGGGATGGTGGGCCGGGGAGGTCGCCCCCGCTCACCCTAGGGGCTGCCCCTAAAGTGCACGGAACGCCGCAAGCCCATGGCCGCAGGGGACCTGGCCCTGGTGCTCCACGCCCACCTTCCCTACGTGCGTTCGGGGGAACCGGGTTCGCTCGAGGAAGACTGGTACTTCCAGGCCCTGCAGGAGTGCTACCTCCCCCTGCTGGAGGTGCTGGAAGCCGCGGCCGCCGATCCGCTCCAGCGGCCGCGCCTCACCCTGGGGCTCTCCCCCACCCTGCTGTCGCTGCTCTGCGACACGGAGCTGAATCTCCGCTTCCCCGCCTGGCTGGAGCAGCGCCGCACCCTGCTGCGGCTGGCCCCCGCCAGCCACCGGGAGGCCGCCCTCGATCTCCACCAGCGCCTCGAGGCAGCCGAAGAACAGTTCCTCGCCTGCGGCGGCAACCTCCTGCCCCGTTTCCGCCAGCTGCAGCAGAAGGGGGTGCTCGACCTGATCACCTGCGCCGCCACCCACGGCTACCTGCCCCTGCTGCGCCACACCCCGGAGGCGGTGCGGGCCCAGCTGCTCACCGCCGTGCGCGAACACCAGCGGCTGCTGGGGGAGCGCCCCCTCGGCATCTGGCTGCCGGAGTGCGCCTACTTCGAGGGGCTCGACCAGCTGATGGTGGGCACGGGGCTGCGCTACTCCCTGCTCGATGGCCACGGGCTGCTCCATGCCCTGCCGCGACCCCGCTATGGCGTCTACGCGCCGATCTGCTCGCCGGCGGGGGTGGCCTTCTTCGCCCGTGACAGCGCCTCCACCCTGCCGGTGTGGGACGCCAGCTCCGGTTACCCCGGCGATCCGGCCTACCGGGAATTCCACCGCGACCTCGGCTGGGACCTTGAGCCGCAGGTGCTCGAGGAGGCCGGCATCCTCAGCCGCCGTCCCCTGGGCCTGAAGCTCTGCCGCGTCAGCGGCCGCGACTGCCCCCTGGAGCGCAAGCTCCCCTACGACCCTGCCCGGGCCGAGGCACGCCTGGCCGAGCACGCCGCCGCCTACCTCGAGGGCCGCGCCGAGCAGCTCCAGGGCCTGGCCAGCGCCATGGACAAGCCGCCCTTGCTGGTGGCCCCCTTCGACGCCGAACTGTTCGGCCACTGGTGGTTCGAGGGACCCCGCTTCCTCGGCGAGCTGTTCCGCCAGGGACCGGAGCGGGGCGTGACCTTCCGCCACCTGCGGGAGGTGCTGCAGCAGGGAGAAGCGCTGCAGGTGTGCCGCCCCTCCCCCTCCAGCTGGGGGCAGGGGGGCTACCACGACTACTGGCTGAACGAGAGCAATGCCTGGGTGGTGCCCCAGTGGCACCGGGCCTCCCAGGCGATGGTGCGGCTGGTGAACCGGGGCGTGGGCAGCGAGCGCCAGCGCCAGCTGCTTCACCAGGCGGGGCGGGAGCTGCTGCTGGCCCAGAGCAGCGACTGGAGCTTCATCCTGCGGGCCGGCACCACCACCGACCTGGCCCGCGAGCGGATCCACCGCCACCTCGATCGGTTCTGGCGGCTGGTGCACGCCATCGAGACCGGCCAGGAGCCCCCGGCGGAGTGGCTCGCCGCGGTGGAGCGGGAGGATGGCCTCTTTCCCCGGCTCGATGCCGCCGACTGGATCACCCCACCGGTGCTCCGGCCCCCTGCCGAGAGGGAGCCGGAAGCTCCGGGATCAGGGCGCCAGTAGGCGCGCCAGCAGCGCCGCCTCCCGCCCGCGCGACTCCATCAGCCCCCAGCGCACGCCCCAGGGGGCAACCGCGAACAGCCGCAGCATCGCCCCCAGCAACTCTGGAACGCTGAGGGTGTTGGCCAGGAAGCCGAACCAGAGCGGGTTCGGCAGGGAGAAGAAGGTGGCAAAGAAGGCCCGCAGCTGCTCCTCCGGGAAGCGCATCAGCTTCTCCAGACCAAACTGGTAGAGGGCATGCTTGCGGCGCAGCTCCTGGGGCCAGAGGGCATCCCAGCCGGCGCCGGCCAGCTGGGCGGGGGAGGCGCTCGGATCCGCCAGGGCCTTCGCCACCGCCCGGGCCACGCCCGGAGCCCGCCGCAGCAGGGAGCCCACCAGGTAGCCCGAGGCCGGATGCACCATGGCCGCGGCTCCGCCGAAGCCCAGCAGCGGTTGCTGGCGATCGGGCAGGGGCAGATTCATCGGGAAGAGGCAGAACTCCTCGTGCTCCACCGCGGTGATCGCCACGCCGCGGTGGGAGAGCCGCTGCGCGAGCCGCTGCCGCAGGGTCTCGAAGGGGAGCGGCGGCGCCAGGGCCAGGGAGGTCTCCTCCACGAAATAGCGCCCCCCGCCCAGATCCATGGCGTAGAGAAAGCTGGGGGGCTCCCCCCGCTGGGCGGGGGTGAGGTGGTCGCAGCGGAAGTCCATCAGCACGAACTGCCCATCCGCCACCGGCGGGGCACTGAAGCGGCCCACCACGCCGTAGGCCGCCTGCCCCGCCACAGGCCCCCGATCCGGGCGGCGCAGGAACACCGGCTGATGGCCGCTGGCATCCACCACCAGCCGCGCCTGCAGCACGGCCCCAGCCGTGGTGGTGACCTGGCTCAGGGCGCCGGGGCCGGAGGGATTGCGGGGCGCACCCTCGGGAGACACAAAGGCCAGGGAGGCCGCCTCCCCCTGCTGCCAGGTCACTCCAGAAGCAGCGCAGCGCTGCAGGAGGTGCTGCTGCAGCCGCTGCTTGTCGAACAGGCCGTAGTCGCGCCGGTGCAGGGTGGGGGCATTCGCTCCATCGGCGGCGTTGGAAGTGCCGGAACCGAAATAGCTGACGCAATCACGCCAGCGATGCTCCAGCAGGTGCTCCAGGCCGAGGCGATCCACCTCCTCGCCCCAGATGCCATAGGTGTTGGGCCAGGGCTGCTCCGGCGGGGCCGCCGCCAGGGCCGCCACCGCCAGGCCCTCCTCGGCAAGGGCCGCGGCGATCACCAGCGCCGCCGGCCCCCCGCCGATCACGAGCACATCGCGCATGGGGAGCTTCAGCCTTCGGCCTCGGCGGCGTCGGACAGGGCCGGGTCCTCCTCCGCTTCCGGCGCCGGCGGCACCAGCACCACCTCGGTGAGATGGTCGCCGGAGTCGAGCTTCTGCAGCCGAACCCCCGTGGCCGCCCGCGACTGCTGCGGCACCGCATCGGCCTGCATGCGCACGATCACGCCCCGCTCGCTCACCAGCAGCAGCTCCTCGCCAGCCCCCAGCACCTTGAGACCCACCAGCACATCGCCCTGGCGGCGGAACTTCATCGCCCGCAGCCCCATGCCCGCCCGCTTCTGCAGCCGGAACTGATCCACCGGCACGCGCTTGCCCAGACCACTGGCACTGGCCACCAGCACCCAGGGCCCCTCGCTCGGCGCCACCTCCTCGGTCTCGTCATCGTTGCTGGCGGCACTGCTGCTCTCGACCCGATCGGCCAGCTCCACCGGCAGCACATCCATGCTCACGAGCTGATCGCCGGGGCGCAGGTTCATGGCCCGCACACCCCGGGCCGTGCGGCCGAGCGGACGCAGTTCCTCGTCGGTGAGGCGGAAGTGGATGGTCATGCCGTTGCGCGAGCAGATCAGCACGCTGTCGCCGGGCAGGGCCAGGCGAACCCAGCTGAGGGCATCGCCTTCTTCCAAGGAAATGGCGATCAATCCGTTGGAGCGGATGTTGGCGAAGGCGGAGAGGTTGGTGCGCTTGATGTAGCCGCCGCTGGTGAGCATCAGCAGCTGCTGGTCATCGCCGAAATCACTCACCGCCAGCAGGGAGGTGAGCGCCTCTTCCCGCGGGATCGGCAGCAGCTGCACCACCGGGGTGCCACGGGCGGCGCGGCTGCAGATCGGCACGCGATAGGCGGGCACCGAATACACCACACCCCGATCGCTGAACAGCAGCAGGGAATCGTGGTCGTTGCAGCTGATGAACAGCTTCACCGCCTCTTCCCCCTGGCTGCGGGTGCCGGCCTTGCCGCGGGTGCCGCGGCTGGTGGCCTCGAACTCGCTCACCGAGAACGGCTACCTCAAGCGCATGCCGGTGAGCGAATTCGAGGCCACCAGCCGCGGCACCCGCGGCAAGGCAGGCACCCGCAGCCAGGGGGAGGAGGCGGTGAAGCTGTTCATCAGCTGCAACGACCACGACTCCCTGCTGCTGTTCAGCGACCGCGGTGTCGTCTATTCCGTGCCTGCCTACCGGGTGCCGATCTGCAGCCGCACTGCCAAGGGCACCCCGATCGTGCAGCTGCTGCCCATCCCCCGCGAGGAGGCGATCACCTCCCTGGTGTCGGTCACGGCCTTCGACGACGAAGGCCAGCTGGTGATGCTCACCAGCGGCGGCTTCATCAAGCGC
>JBJTWS010000065.1:0-7050 GCA_046081905.1 Synechococcus sp.
GTGGGCAGGAACAGCACCTGGGCGGTGCCGCCGGGGCTGTGGGCGGAGCGGCCGGCCCGCTGCAGCGCCCGCAACCTGGCGCGGCTGCTGCAGCGGGCCGGCCGCTCCGCCCACAGCCCCGGCGGCACCGCCCAGGTGCTGTTCCTGCCCACCCATGCCCTGGAGCTGCTGGAGGTGAGCGCCATGCGGCGCGGGCTCCAGGAGGGGCTGGTGGAGCGCCGCTCCCCCCCCGAGGCGCCGGTGGATGTGCTGCTCCAGCACCTCACCAGCCTGGCCTGCGGGCCGGGCTTCGATCCGATCGCGGAATCGGAGACGGTGCGCACCACCTGGAGCTACCGCCACCTGGAGGAGGCCACCTGGCGGTGGTGTCTGCGGTTCCTCGAGGAGGGAGGCGACTGCCTGGGGGCCTACCCCCGCTACCGCCGGCTGGAGCGCCAGGTGGATCCCGGCAGCCCGGCGGGGTTCCGCTACACGGTGCGGGAGCCATCGCTGGCGCGGCAGCACCGGCTCCACATCGGCACGATCACCGCCGATCGCGCCGTGACCGTGCGGCTGCAGCGGGGTGCGGTGCTGGGGCAGGTGGAGGAGGCCTTCATCGCCCGGCTGCGGCCGGGGGATGGCTTCGTGTTCGCCGGGCGGCTGTTGGAGTTCGTGCGGCTGCGGGAGATGACCGCCCTGGTGAAGGCCTCCGGCCGCCCCTCCAGCACGGTGCCGGCCTGGAACGGCGGCCAGCTGGCCCTCTCCGATCTGCTCAGCGGCTACCTGCGGCAGGAGCTCGACCGCTGCGCCACCGATGCGCTCGACACCCCGGAGCTGCAGGCCCTCGCGCCGCTGCTGCGCCGCCAGGCCGCCCTCTCGGTGCTGCCGCGGGCGGGGGAGTTCCTGGTGGAGCTGTGCCGCAGCCGCGAGGGGGAGCATCTCTACGCCTACCCCTTCGAGGGGCGCTTCGTGCACGAGGGGCTGGGCTTCCTCTGGGCCTGGCGGCTGGCCCGCGCCCAGGCCACCACCTTCAGCGTGGCCGTGAACGACTACGGCTTCGAGCTGCTGGCCCCCCGCGGCTACCCCCTGGCCGAGCGGGTGGAGGACCTTCGCGCCCAGCTGCTGAATGATCGCGATCTGGAGACCGACCTGGCCCAGGCCGTGAACCTCTCGGAGCTCTGCCGCCGCCGCTTCCGCTCCATTGCCCAGGTGGCGGGGCTGGTGCGCAACGGCTACCCGGGCCAGCCCCGCAGCGGCGGCCAGCTGCAGATCAGCGCCGCCCTGCTCTTCGATGTGTTCGAGCGCCATGAGCCCGGCAACCTCCTGCTGGAGCAGGCCCGCCGGGAGGTGATGGAGCAGCAGCTGGAGCTGCCGCGGCTGCGCCAGGCCCTGGAGCGGCTGCAGCAGGCGGAGCTGCGCCTCGCCAGGCCCCCCCGCCAGGGGCCTCTGGCCTTCCCGCTGCTGGTGGAGCGGCTGCGGGCGCGGATGAGCAATGAATCGGTGCTGGAGCGGGTGCAGCGGCTGCTGGAGGAGGCCCAGCGCCGGGAGGCGGCGCCGGCAACAAAGCATCGCGGAGGGGTGGGTGGGGTCCCCCGCCGTACCTAGAGTTGATCGCGAGACCACCTGATCCCCAGGGCCACGCCCACTCCCATGGCCATCACGCTCCCAGCTGGGTGGCTCCGGATGCCCAGGCAGAAAGGGCCGGATCCAGCCGGGCAGGGCTCCCCCCCGCCCCGCTGGATTCTCCGGCTGCCCTGGGCGGTGCTGCTGCTGGGCCTTCTGCTCACCGCCGCAACGGCGGAGCAGAGGCGACGGCGCAGCCTCGAGGATCACGTCCGGGCCGAGCAGGTGTTGGTCCAGGACGTGCGGGACGCGATCCGCCGGCGGCTCGATGTGAACGAGGCCCTGCTCTGGGCGGTGGTGGCGTTCTACAACAGCTCCCAGGATGTGGAAGCCGACGAGTTCGCCTCCTTTGCCCGCACGATCAGCTCGGGGGAGGGCAATCTGCGCGGCATCCAGGGGTTGGGATTCGCCCGGTTGGTTCCAGCGGCGGAGCTCCCGGCCTTTGTGGCCTCGATGCGGGCGGAGGGCATGGGCATGTTCCGGGTCTTTCCGGAGGGGGAGCGTCCCGTTTACTCCTCGATCCAATATCTGCAGCCCCTCGACTGGCGCAATCGGCTGGCCCTGGGCTACGACATGTTCAGCCAGCCCACCCGCCGAGCGGCGATGGAACGGGCGGCCCTCACCGGCCTGCCGGCCTTGTCCGGGAAGGTGAAGCTGCTCCAGGAGGGCGGCCGCCCTGCCCAGGCGGGGGCGTTGCTCTACCTGCCGGTGTGGAAGGCGGGCAGCCCGGAGCGGAACTCCGGCCCCGAGAGCGAGGCATTCCACTCCGGCCCCAGGCAGGGCGCCCCGGCCCCGGCGGCGGTGCTGCCGCAGCTCTACGGCTGGGCCTACTCGCCCCTGCGGATCGGCGATCTGATGCAGGCCTCCCTGCAGAGCATCCGCAACCCCACCCTGGAGCGGGCCACCGTGGTGCTCTACGACGGCACAACCGCAGAGAGGGACCAGCAACTCTTCCATGTGGGCGTCAACGACAATCTCCAGGAAGGCCAGGGCCCAGAGGGATCCAGGAACGCCGGCGGCGCCAGCCGCAACCCCAGCAGCCTTCGCCCCCTCGATCCACCGCCCCGCCCCTCCTTCCTGAAGATGGACGTGGGCGGCCGCACCTGGCTGGTGGGGGTGTCGTTCAACGATCCCCATCCAGCGCTGATCGGCCTCACCCCCGCCTTCTGGATCACCCTGGCCCTGGGGGGATCGAGCAGTCTCCTGCTGGCCGGGATGACCCACCTGCTGGTGCGCGATCAGATCCTGATCCTGCGGGAACTGGAGATCTCCCAGAAACTCAACCGGGAGCGGGCCCTGGCGGCCACCGTGTTCGAGCAGACGCCCTACGGCGTGACCATCACCGATCCACAGGCGCAGCTGATCCGCTGCAACGAGGCCTTCTGCCGCCTCACCGGCTACACCCAGGCCGAACTTGAGGGGCGCAAGCTCAACCTGCTCAAGTCTGGGAAACACAACGCGGAGTTCTACCGGCAGATGTGGGAGCAGATCCTGCGGCGCGGCCACTGGGAAGGGGAGCTCTGGAACCGGATTCACAACGGCGAGGTGAAGCGCCACGAGCTCACCATCCAGGCGGTGCGCAACGACATGGGCGAACTGATCCACTACGTGGGCATGCTCCACGACGTGAGCCACCGCTACCAGCAGGAGGCCCAGATCCTGTTTCAGGCTCGCCACGATTACCTCACCGGCCTGGCCAACCGCGCCGAACTGGTGGTGCAGATGGACCAGTCGCTGGCACGGGCGCGCCGCTATGGCCAGCGGGTGGCCCTGCTCTTCCTCGACCTCGACGGCTTCAAGCCGATCAACGACCAGCTCGGCCACGCCACCGGCGATGAGGTGCTCAAGCTGATCGCCGCGCGCCTGCAGGAGGTGATCCGCGACTCCGACACCCTCTACCGCCAGGGGGGCGACGAATTCGTGCTGCTCGTCCCCCAGGCCGCAGACGACGATGCCCTGTGCAGGCTGGCCACCAAGCTGCGCGAAAAGGTGGAGGAACCGATCCCGGCGCTGGGGAACCTGCAGCTCTCGGTGAGCATCGGCATCGCCGTCTACCCGCTCCACGCCCACTCGGGAGAAGAACTGCTCCACAAGGCGGATGCTGCGATGTACTCCGCCAAGCAGACCCGGCAGGAGCACCGCGGCGAGATCGCCTTGGCCGCAACCACCTGAACCCGGGCGGCCAGAGTGGAGCCGCCTCGCCCTCAGGCCTTCTCGAGCCGCTTCACGATCCAGGCCATCAGGCCGAGGGAACCGGCCAGGGCCAGCAGAAGAGCCACGGTCATGAACCAGCCACGCACTGCGCCCCATTATCCGGACCCACACCCCGGCTCCGCCGCCAACGCCAACGCTGTGTTCGTGTACGGCACCCTGCGGCGGGGCCGCCGCAACCACCACTGGCTGGAGGGCAGCCGCTTCCTGGGGGAGGCAGCCCTGGAGCAGGTGCTCCTCTACGACCTCGGCCCCTTCCCGATGGCGGTGCTGCTGGAGGATCTGCGCCGCGCCGGTGCCCGCCTTCCGGCGGAGCTGTTGCCGGTGCGGGGGGAACTGTTCTCCCTGGAGGGGGATCGGCTGGATCGGCTCGATCAGCTGGAGGGAACCCCGCGGCTCTACGAACGGCGGGTACTCCCCCTCGCCGACGGCCGGCGTGCCTGGGTGTACCTGGGCCGCCCTCGGCAGGTGCGCCATTCCCGGCTACTGGTTGAGGGTTTCTGGCAGGGAAGCGGCCGGCCGCGGAGCGGCGAACGCCTGCCCCGCCGCCCGGGCACACCCGGCCCAGGCACGCCCTTGCGAGCGCTGGCCCCAGGCCTGGCACTGGCTGCCGCCGCCCTGCTAGCCGGCCCCGCGGCCCATGCCGATCTCCGCCACGACTGCCAGCAGTGGCAGCGCAGCCACGGCAATGCCCAGGTGGAGCTGGGCAACCGCATCGGCGCCGAGCACCTGCTCACCAAGAACGTGCGGCTGGCCCAGAGCCCGGCGGAGGCGCCCGTGAGCCTCTACCGCCGGGCCGATCTGGTGCGGCTCTGCCGCAGCCTCTGACCCTGCCGGGTCCCCGTCAGGGAAGCGCTAACAGCCAGCGGCCTCCGGCGCCCACCGCCAGCACCAGCAGGGGTCCCAGCAGCCAGCGCCATCGATCGGCCTGGCGCAGGCGCCGCTGCAGCACCAGCGCCCCCAGCACCCCGAGCAGCACCGCGGCGCTCTGGCAGAAGCCGATCACGTGCGGGTCGGCGCTCCAGGCCGGCAACCGCTCCGCCAGCGCCGGCGCCCAGGGGGCGGCGCTCACCGGCAGCAGCAGCCCCGCCTCCGCCATCCCCACCGGCAGGTGGCGGGCCAGCAGCAGGGCCCAGAGCACCGGCAGCAGGCTATAGAGCACCCGCTGGCGCCGCAGGGGCACCGCCACCCAGCGGGTGGCCAGAAACAGGGCTGAGGGCAGGGCCAGGGCGAGTCAGGCGAAGGCCAGTCGCGGCAGCCAGGGCCCCTCCTGCAGGGAGGCGGGGGCCAGGGGCAGCCAGCCCAGCAACCTCGGCCAGAAGGCCAGGCACACGCCCCCCGCCAGCACCAGGATCAGGCCCGTCTCGCCGGCCGGGGGCGCCATGTCCCGCTGGATGTCGGCGGCGGGGGGCCGCAGCCGCAGCTGCACCGAGCGGTGCGGGCAGGCCTGGGCGCAGGTGAGGCAGAGCACGCAGTTGCGGTTGTCGGCCAGGTGGGCCGGATGGGTGCCCACCGGGCAGCCCGCCGTGGCCAGGCCCTCCCCCTCCGCGGGCCCGCCCTTGAAGCAGGCGTAGGTGGAGCAGCTGCCGCTGCAGGTGCCCACCTGGGCCCGCAGCTCCAGCACCGAGAGCTTGGCGAACAGGCCGTTCATCCCCCCCACCGGGCAGAGGTAGCGGCACCAGAAGCGCTTCTCGAACAGCAGCGAACCCACCACCGCTCCGGCGGTGATCAGCAACAGCAGGCAACTGCTGCGCCAGGCCGTGTTGGGCAGGTCGGCGAGCTCCTCCCAGAGCAGGATCGCGGCGAAGCCCGCCGCCAGCAGCGGCGCCGCCCAGCGGTCGGTGTCGCCCCGGGGCCAGCGGCGCAGCGGCAGCCCCAGCCGGCAGGCCAGCCGCTGGGCGATCTCCCCCCACACCATGAAGGGGCAGAAGGAGCACCACAGCCGCCCCACGAAGGGGTAACCGATCAGGATCAGCGGCCACCACCAGGCCCAGAACAGGTTGAGGGCACCGTTGTGGTCCCGGTCCTGGGGGCCCAGCCAGAGCCAGAGGATCACCAGCACGAACAGCCAGCTCACCAGGCCGTAGAGGAGCGTGTTCCAGGGGAGCGGCGCCCGCATCCAGTCGCGCAGGCGCGGTTTCCAGCGCCACAGATCGAAGCGCAGCCCCTGCTGGCGCGGGCTGGGGCCGGTCCAGAACACGTCCTCCGGCAGCTCCGCCGGCCGCCCGGCGCTGCACTGGCGCAGGGCCCGCTCGATCAGGCCGTTCAGCTCCCGCAGGTTGGTGGGGAAGTCGTAGGTCTGCAGGCGCTTCACCACCACCTCCGACACCTCCGGCGCCCGCTCCCAGCCGAGCTTGCGGGCCCGCTCGCGCACCCCGAAGCGCAGCCACTCGCCCAGGTCCTGGCGCCGCACCCGCAGCGGCGGCACGCGAATCTGGCACCCGAGGCGCTCCACCCCGGGCACCGCGGCCTCCGCCGTGAAGAGCACCCGGCCGCTGAAGTGGTGCCGGTGGGGCGCGGCGGCGCCGGGATCACCGCCCGGGCTCCAGTCCCCGCTGCGGGCCAGCTCCAGCAGGGCCGGCAGCAGGGCCGGATCCACCAGGTCCACCTGGTCGATCAGCAGGGATCCGTCCCCCAGGCAGGCCAGCAGGCTGCCGGAGCCGTCGCCGCTGGGGTGCCCGAACAGGTCGGAGCCGTCAGGCCGCAGCAGGGCGCCGTTGAAGCGCAGCAGCAGGCGGTTGCGGCGGCGGGAGCCGAAGTGGATCAGGGCGGCGATGTTGTCCTTCTCGAGGCCGGGCTCGCCACTGATCAGCACCGGCCGCTCCTCGGGATCAGCGGCGGCGCGGCGGATGTCGTCGCGGAGGCGCTGGGCGTAGCGGCTGCTGCCCACGATCCCCCTCCGCACCCGCCCCAGCACATAGGGGGCGAGCCGGCGCAGGGCGTCGTGGCGATCGGCGGCGGGGGAGACCGGCTCGGACACGCGATCGAGAAGCGCTGCCTGCAGCATGGCGGTACCGGCGGCACCGGGCCGCCGGCCATGCTCCTGATCTCTCCCTCCCCCGAGCCATGAGCCTCAGCCTCTACGGCGGTGCCCGCAGCCGCGCCTCCATGCCCCGCTGGTACCTCGAGGAAAAGGGCATCCCCCACGAGTGGGTGCTGCTCGACCTGCAGGGCGGCGAGCACCGCCAGCCGGAGTTCACCGCCATCAACCCCTTCGCCAAGGTGCCCGCCCTGGTG
>JBJTWS010000066.1:0-9561 GCA_046081905.1 Synechococcus sp.
CAACCAACCGTCTGCGGATCCCGTTTTGACCTCGGCTCCTGTTTCGGCACCCGTGCACAACACCACCCGGTCCCAGGAACTCTTCAGTGCCGCCCAGAAGCTGATGCCAGGCGGCGTGAGCTCGCCGGTGCGGGCGTTCAAATCGGTGGGCGGAAACCCCGTCGTGTTCGACCGGGTCAAGGGCGCCTACGCCTGGGACGTGGACGGCAACCGCTACATCGATTACATCGGCAGCTGGGGCCCCGCCATCTGCGGTCACGCCCACCCCGAGGTGATCGCCGCCCTGCATGAGGCGCTCGACAAAGGCACCAGCTTCGGTGCCCCCTGCGCCCTGGAGAACACCCTCGCCGAGCTGGTGATCGACGCCGTTCCTTCGGTCGAGATGGTCCGCTTCGTCAACAGCGGCACCGAAGCCTGCATGTCGGTGCTGCGGCTGATGCGCGCCTTCACCGGCCGGGAGAAGATCATCAAGTTCGAGGGCTGCTACCACGGCCACGCGGACATGTTCCTGGTGAAGGCCGGCTCCGGCGTGGCCACCCTCGGCCTGCCGGATTCGCCCGGTGTGCCGCGCAGCACCGCCGCCAGCACCCTCACCGCTCCCTACAACGACCTCGAAGCGGTCAAGCAGCTGTTTGCCGAAAACCCTGGCGAGATTGCCGGGGTGATCCTGGAGCCCATCGTTGGCAATGCGGGTTTCATCACGCCTGAGCCAGGCTTCCTGGAGGGCATCCGTGAACTGACCAAGGACAACGGCGCCCTGTTGGTGTTCGACGAGGTGATGACTGGCTTCCGCATTAGCTACGGCGGTGCCCAGGCCAAGTTCGGGGTGACTCCCGACCTCACCACCATGGGCAAGGTGATCGGTGGCGGCCTGCCCGTGGGCGCCTACGGCGGCCGCGCCGACATCATGGGCCTGGTGGCGCCGGCGGGCCCGATGTATCAGGCCGGCACCCTCAGCGGTAACCCCCTGGCGATGACCGCCGGCATCAAAACCCTGGAGCTGCTCAAGCAACCCGGCACCTACGAGCGCCTGGAGGCGATCACCAAGCGGCTGATCGATGGCATCCTCGGCGCCGCCCGCGATGCCGGCCTGCCGATCACCGGCGGCTCGATCAGCGCCATGTTCGGCTTCTTCCTCTGCGAAGGGCCGGTGCGCAACTTCGAGGAGGCCAAGGCGGCGGACACGGTGCGCTTCGGCAAGCTCCACCGCGCCATGCTCGAGCGCGGCTTCTACCTCGCCCCCAGCGCCTTCGAGGCCGGCTTCACCTCCCTGGCCCACAGCGACGCGGACATCGACGCCACCATCGCCGCCTTCCGCGAGAGCTTCGCCGCGATCGCCTGAGGCCGAGCCGAGGGGGGCCAGGCCCCCCCAGCAACCCGCGCTCAGTCCTTGTCGGTGGCGCCGAAGCACACCATCAGGGCATCGGCCCAGCTGTTGATGCCCTCGAGATGGTGATCCGGGGCGTCGGCGAGGGCCTTGGCCTGCTCCCGCAGCAGGGTGGTCTTGGTCACGTCGTGGCCCTGTTCGGCGGCGATCGCCACCACCTCATCGAGCCCGTTGGCGGCATGCACCCGCTGGCGCAGGGCCGAGTCGGCGGAGAGGCGGGCGGCGAAGTCACGCAGGGCGGGCAGGCTCATCGGGAAGCAGGGCAGAACGTCTCCAGCATGGCCATGGAGCCCGCCTGCGACCGCAGCCGGTGACAGTGCCGGGCCCCGGCCGGCCGGCGTGGGTAGCTTGCGCGCAGTGGCCAGCAGCCCATGGCGAAGGAACGCTTCTTCCTCGAACTAGAGCCCGCCGACGCCAGCCTCAAGGAACTCCCCCATGTGGTGATCGTGGGCGGCGGCTTCGCCGGCCTCAAGGCCGCCCACGTGCTGGCCCGCCAGCCGGTGCGGGTCACCCTGATCGACAAGCGCAACTTCAACCTGTTCCAGCCACTGCTGTATCAGGTGGCCACGGGGCTGGTGTCCGAGGCGGATGTGGCCTCGCCGCTGCGGCAGATGGTGGGGCAGGCCCCCAACGTGCAGGTGCTGCTGGGGGAGGTGGTGGATCTCGATCCCGCAGCCCGGGAGGTGGTGTTCAACGACCGCCGCTACCGCTACGACCACCTGATCCTGGCCACCGGCTCGGGCAGCAGCTACTTCGGCCATGAGGAGTGGCGCCCCCTGGCGCCGCCGATGAAGATCCTCGAGCACGCCGAGGAGATCCGCCGTCGCCTGCTCGATGCGATGGAGGAGGCGGAGCAGACCCCCGATCCCGAGCGGCGGCGGCTGTTGCAGTCGGTGGTGGTGATCGGTGGCGGCCCCAGCGGCTGCGAACTGGCGGGCTCAGTGATGGAGCTGATGCGCCACGGCATGGAACTGGATTTCCGCCAGCTGGATCCGGCCGACACCACCGTGACCCTGGTGGACCCGGGCGATCGGGTGCTGCGGGCCATGCATCCCACCCTCTCGCAGAGGGCCGGCGGCTACCTGCGCAGCGTGGGAGTGGAGCTGCTGCTGGGGGGCCGGGTGCAGCGGATCGAGCCGGAGCGGGTGGTGGTGGGCACAGCCAGCGGCGAGAAGACCCTGGAGGCGGCCACGGTCTGCTGGACCGCCGGCGTGCGGGCCTCCCACCTGGGCAAGCTGCTGGCGGAGCGCACCGGCTGCCCGGTGGACCGGGGCGGCCGCGTGGTGGTGGAACCCGATTTCTCGGTGCCGGGCCACCCGGAGATCCGGGTGGTGGGGGATCTCTGCTCCTACAGCCACACGGCCGATGGCCAACCGCTGCCGGGGATGGCGGGCCCCGCCGTGCAGATGGGCGGCTGGGTGGCGCGCGACCTGCTGGCGATCCGCCGCGGCAGCCGTCAGCCCCCCTTCCAGTGGCTGGATCTGGGGAGCATGGCGGTGCTGGGCCCCTTCCACGCCGTGGCCGACCTGCGCGGGCTGCGGGTGAGCGGCCCGCTGGGCTGGCTGCTGTGGGGCCTGGCCCACCTGGCCTTCATGCCCGACAACGAAAACCGCCTCACCCTGCTGACCAAGTGGCTCTGGCAGATCGCCACCCGCCAGCGGGCCTCACTCCTGATCACCGGCCGCGCCAACCAGCACCTGCAGGTGGAGGTGGGCCTGGAGCGGCGGGAAGCCACGGGACCGGCGGAGCCTCCGGGGGCCAGCGGGGCGGGCACGGAGGCGGCCTGACCCCGATCGTCACTGCTGTTGAGAATCGCTTGCAACTGGCAGCCTGATCCCCTACGGTGCGAATCGTTCGCAACAAGCCGATCGGCATGGCGGCCCCGGCCCCTTCCTCCTCCCCCTGCTCCGACAGCGTGATCGCCAGCCTCTGCCGCGAGATCGACCGGATCCGGGGCCGCGCCACGCAGCTGCTCTCCAGCCTGGCCCTCTGCCAGGACCGCGCCCTCGGCCGCCGCCTGCAGGAGGAGTGGGGCGAACTGCAGGAGCGGCGCCTCGCCCTGCTCAGCACCGCCAGGGCCTGGCGGCGCAGCAGAGGTGCCGATCCCCTGGCGGCAGACTTTCTGATCGAGGTGTGCCGCAGACCGCTGGTCCAGCAGCCAACGTCCTGCTCGTGATTCAGGCCAGGCTGGCCGGCTCGTGCTTGTCGTCGCTGAGTTCGTTGTCGATGATCAGCAGCGCAGCGGGCTGGCCCTGGGCGAAGCGCACCCGGCCGAACAGATGGGCGAATTCGTTCTCGGAGCTCACCTGCCCATCCACCACCGGATCCAGGAAGGTGGTGGTGCGCACATCGGCGGCACGCTCCGCCGTCGCATAGATCTGCTGCAGCGAACTGGTCACGTCCGCTTCCATGCGGAAGGAAGCCGCCAGGATCTCCTCCGGCGAGTCCCAGGTCTGGCGGGGTGCCGGCAGCTCCAGCAGCTGGGGCGTCTGTCCGCGGGCGATCAGGTAGTCCGCGAAGCGGGCGGCATGTTCCTGCTCATGGCCGGCCTCTTCCCGGAAGAAGTGGGAGAAGCCGCGCAGCTCCCGCTCGGCGAACCAGATCGCCATGGCGAAGTAGGTGGCACTGGCCGAGCGCTCCATATTGAAGTGCTGCTGCAACGCCTCCAGCAGGCCGGCATCCATGGGCTGGGCCATGGCCCGCCCCGCCGGACCCGTGGCCACGGGGAGGGAGGTGCCGAGGGCGGAGGAAGTCACGGGGGTGCGAATCAGATGTAAATCAATTTACATCTTTCCGGCGGCAGCTGAATCGAAGCCAGGCAATCTGCCGCCGATGCAGTGGCAGATGCAACTGATTCTCAAAGGCAGAGAAGAGCTGATTCTTGCCCATGTCGACACTATCGATTCCAGAAAGATTGACCTATAGTAAGAGAGAAGCGAACGCGATCAGCCATCCATCCGCCCCTCTCTGCGCAGGCCAATTCCCAGGCGGATGGCCTGCTGAATCCGAAGTCCAACCACACGCCGCCCCAACCAGCGAAAGGGAGCCGATTCCCCCACCACCGGGGTGCTTCGTGACTCCCTGATGGGGCTGCTGGGGAGACCGTGCAGCACCGCCCCGTTCTCCCTACGGTGACGACAGACCCGGTTCCGCGGAGTGCCATGGAGCTCACCATCCTCGAGTGGCTGCCCGGAGCCATGCCCGCCTGGATGGCCATCGCCGCCGAGTGGCTCGCCGGGGAGTCGGGCCTGCTGCCCTGGGCGCTTCTGCTGCTGCGCCTCTTTCTCGGCGTGGCCTTCATCCGCCACGGCTGGCCGAAGCTGCGCCATCTCGACACCTGGGCGCGGATGCTGAACACCCCCGTGTGGCTCTGCTTCCTCTCGGCCTTCTCGATGTGGGGGTCGGGCATCGCCCTGCTGCCGGGGCTGTTCACCCCCCTCGCGGCCCTGGCGATCCTGGTGTCGATGGCCTACGCGATGGTGCTGGAGATCAGCAAGAGCACCCCCTTCATCGCCCCGGACCCCTACCAGATCCCCCCCGGCGACTACGCCGGCCCCGGCGGGGTGGGGGAGCCCCCCAGCTGGGAGAAGGCCGCGGCCTATGTGGTGATGGCCCTGGTGCTGATCGCCGGCGGCGGCGGCGCCCTCTCGCTCGACAATCTGCTCATCGCCGACCTGATCGAGGCGGCCCTGCGCTGAGCCCATGCCCGCTTCGCTCCACGTCTGGGTCTACGGCCCCTGGACCGCCGCCGGCCTGGTGGGGGTGCTCGCCCTGCGGCTGCTGCGCTCCGACGACCCGGCCCTGCACCCCCACGGCTGGGAGCTGGTGGGCAGCGCCATGATCTGCTTCTCGATCGGCTGCGTGGCCAAGTTCTCCTTCGAACTGGCCCGCGCCAACCAGCGGCTGGCCGCGGAGCGGCGCATGCTGGAGCGGCTCACCTCCCGCTGACGACCACGCTGTAGACCCTGTCGATGCTCCCGAAGCGGCTGCTGTTCGTGGTGACCCTCCCCTGGCTGGCGGCTGCCCTGGTGGTGCTCCTGGCCCTGCGCCAGCGCGACGACAGCCCCCGCTGGGACTGGGGCCTGTTCGGCAGCGGCGCCATCTGCTTCTCGATCGGCTGCCTCGCCCGCACCAGCGCCCTGCTGGGCGCCGGCACCCGTGGCAACGACCGGGACCCCGGTACGCCGGCGCCGTGAGCACTCCCGGCAGAAGCCGCTGGCAGGAACTGGTGCTGCTGGGCGCCGGTACGGTGGCGGCCATGGCCTGGGGCACCCTGGCAGCCGCCAAGCCGGCCCCACCCTCCCGCCTGCCGCCCCCCTCGCAGATCCTGCTGCGCAGCCTCGAGCGCTTCGCGCGCGATGCCGACGCCCTCGATCAGGCACTCCCCCCCGGCGAGGGTGAAACCGGCGGGGATGCGGAATCCGGCGGTGGCGAGGCGCTCAGCCCCGCCGACCAGGAGCTGGTGGCCCAGCTGGCGGCCCCGCCGCCGGAGATGGTGCCCGCCGCCGCAGCCGCGGTGACCATCACAGAGGACGTGCGCCTCTCGCTGCCGGCAGCCCTCGCAGTGGCCGTGCGCAACAGCCCGGCCCTGGCCCAGGAGGCCGCCGCCGTGGCGGAGCGGCGCCAGTGGCTGCGCTCGGTGCAGGGGCGCTTCTGGCCGGAACTGGGGCTGGAGCTGGGGGCGGGCAGGCGCGGCCTGCGCACCTACAACACGGTGTGGCAGGACAATGCCGGCCTCTACCCCACGGGCTCACCCTTCCTGGTGGAGCCGAACGGCTGGAACCGCATCCGCGAGAACCAGTGGCTGGGCACCGCCGCCCTGGCCCTTCGCTGGGACCTGCTGAACTTCGAGCGGGGCGCCGCCCTGGCGGAGAACCGCCAGGAGCTGGAGGCCGCCGCACAGCGCTATGCCAACCGCCTGCGGCAGCTGCAGCTGGAGGTGAGCCTCAGCTTCTACGGCCTGCAGCTCGCCCAGCAGCAGCGCCGCATCCGCCAGGCCGTGGTGGACAGCGACACCGCCGTGCTGGAGGTGAGGGCCCTGGAGGGCAGCGGTCTGGTGCCCCGGCTCGACCGGCTCCGGGCCGAAGCCAGCCTGCAGCAGAGCCGCTACCGCCTGGCCCAGGCCGAGGCGCGCCGGCAAAGCCAGCAGCGGCAGCTCAGCAACCTGCTGAACGTGCCCTTCAGCGTCACCCTCACCACCCCCGAAGCGGCGCGGCTGCAGCCCCCCTGGCCCCTGGATCTGGAGCGCACCCTGGTGGCCAGCTTCCGCGACAATCCTGAACTGCTGGCCCTGCAGGCCGCCCGCCAGGCCCTGCTGCGCCAGGCCGACCGCCGCGCCGCCGAACTGCTGCCCCAGCTGCGCCTCTACGCCCGCGCCGGCTACGGCGAGGGGATCTCCGACAAGCCCGAGATCACGCTGCGGGGCTGCTGCGCCGCCACCAACATCCCGCAGCTCTACCAGCAGACCACGGGCTGGGAAGCGGGCGTCGAGCTGCGCTGGCGCCTCTTCGACGCGGGGGTGAGCAGCGGCGCCGCCGGAGCCAGCCGGGCCGCCGCCGAGCGCACTGCCCAGGCCCTGGCCGAGGGCCGCAATGCCATCCGCCAGCGGCTGGAAACCGCCTTCTTCGAGCACCGCGCCGCTCTCGAACAGATCCTGGCGGCGCGGGCCTCCTACGCCGCCGCCCGCGAGGCCTTCCGCGATGTGCGGGCCCGCTACCAGCTCGGCCTGGCCAACTACACCGATGTGAGCGACACGATCCGCCTGCTCACCCAGGCAATGGAGGGGGTGGCCGAATCGATCACCCTGGCGAACGGCAGCTACGCCCAGCTGCTGCGGGAGCTGCTGCCGGTGCCGGATCAGCCGGGGGCACCCGTGTCGCTGCCGCTGGTGCTGCCGGCCGCAGCCGCCGGGGCCGCGCCGCCCTCCTGAACCCGCGCCGCCCGCCGGGCCCGCCAGGCCAGCAGGCGCCAGAGCAGCAGCACCAGCAGCACCGCGAACCAGAACCACACCTCCGGCGCATTGGCGTGGAGCAGCACCACCAGCAGGGCGGCCTCCAGCACCAGCACCGGCAGCTCGCGCCCCAGGGGGGTGGAGGGCCACCTCATGGCAGGGTGCCCCGCTGGCGCAGGGCCGGCACGTCCTGCCGCTCCTGGCCGAGGTTGCGGTAGGAGCCGGTGAGGTCGCGGACCACCGGCAGCAGATAGCTGACCGGCGTGCGCCACTCCACGTAGGCATGGGCCCGCAGGGTGAGCCCGGCCCGGATCGGGAACACGGTGCTGCCGCGGGAGAGGGTCCAGCGGTACCCGCCGGGACCGGAGGCATCCAGAAGGATGTCGGCGCGCATCACCGGGCCCCGGGCCACCAGGGCCTCGGCGAGCTGGGGATTGCCCAGGGTGGTGTCCACGTCGTCGCGGGTGGCCGGCAGCAGGGCCACCTGCTCCACCCGGCCGGTGATGCCCCCGAAGCGGCCTCGCTCGTTCCAGTCCGGCACCACCTCCACCGGCAGCTGGGGCCGCAGCCGCCGCGCATCGGCCGGGGCGAAGTAGGCCACGGCCCGCAGGGGCTCCTGGGGCTCTTCGGCCAGGGTGCCGAGCCGCTGGCCGGGCTTTACGGTCTGGCCGCGCACCACCTGCAGGTCCAGCAGGGTGCCGCCTCGGTCCGCCCGCAGGGTGGCGTCGTAGGCCAGCCGCGCCCGCAGCACCTTGATCCCCCGGCGGGTGTCCTCGATCCGGTAGCGGCGCCGCTGCCGCTCCGTTTCGATCTCGAGCTTCACCTTCTCGTAGGCATCGAGGGCCTCCTTCTCGCGGATGCGCACGGTCTCGATCGCCACCGCCAGCTGGGTGCTGCGGTCTTCCGCCGCCACCACCTCCTCCGCCAGGGGCGCCACCACCCGCCGCTGGGCCAGCAGGCGGAAATCGGCCACCTTCTGCTCATAGGTGCGGCGCAGGCCGCCGAGCCGTTCCTCCTCCCGCCGCAGGTTGGCCAGGGCCGTGTCCCGCACCCGTGCCGCCGCCTCCAGCCGGAGGCGGTCCCGGCGGCTGAGGTCGGCATCGATGCGCTCCAGCTCCAGCAGGTCGCGCTCCTGCCGCTTCACCTCCTGCTCGAGGGCCGGCAGGTACAGGCGCAGCAGCACCGCGCCACGCTCCACCCGTTCCCCCACCCGCACCGGAATCTCCAGGATCTGCCCCTCGGCGCGGGCATCCACAACCCGGGCCGCATCGGGCACGATGAACACCCCCCGCCCCCGCACCTCGGTGGGCACCGGCCAGAGGAACACCCAGGCCAGGGTGAGCTGCCCGATCCCGCCCTGGGCCAGCAGCACCTGGCCTTCCGGGTCGGCGCGCAGGCGCCGCAGCCATCCGCCGGCCATCGGGGTTCGCGGCGGGCTCAGAGCCCAGGGCTGCTCTGCATGATGCCGCCATCGGCAAAGATGCTGGTGGCGGTGATGTAGCTGGCAGCATCACTGGCCAGGAAGGCCACCACCTTGGCGATTTCCGAGGGCTGAGCCATGCGTCCCATCGGGATGGCGGCGTTGAGCTTGGCGAGCAGCTCCGGGTTGTTCATCGTCGAGTCGTTGATCGGCGTGGCCACGGCACCGGGACCCACGTTCACGATCGACACGCCCTTGGGGGCCAGTTCCACTCCGGCCGTGCGGGTGAGCATGCGCACGCCGCCCTTGGCCACGCAGTAAGGGGTGTTGTTGGGCATCGGCCAGTCCTCGTGCACCGAGGAGATATTGATGATGCGGCCGCCGCTGCCCTGGGCAATCATCTGCTTGGCGGCGTACTGCGTGGCGAAGAACACGCCGCGCAGGTTCACGTTCAGCACCTTGTCGAAATCCTCAGGGGTGGTGTCGAGGATGGAGGTGCGGGTTTCGATGCCGGCGTTGTTCACCATCACATCCAGACGCCCGTAGCGCTCCACCGCTGCCTGCACCAGGCGCTGAAGATCATCGAGGTTGCCCACATCGGCCTGCACGCCGATGCAGCTGCCGCCGAGTTCACCGATTTCCTCTTCGATGGCCTCGGTGGCTTCCGGATGCGATCGGTAGTCGATCACCACCCTGGCCCCCAGCCTCGCCACCTCCTCCACGATCGACTTGCCGATGCCGCTGTTGCCGCCGGTGACGATGATCACCTTGCCCTGGAGCAGCTGGGCCAGGGTTTCCTGGGCA
>JBJTWS010000067.1:0-8125 GCA_046081905.1 Synechococcus sp.
GCCCTGCTCGAGGGTGGGTTTGAAGATCAGCAGCTCATCCGGGTTCACGGCCCCCTGCACCACGTTCTCGCCGAGGCCGTAGGCGGCGGTGAGCAGCACGGCGTTGCGGAAACCGGTCTCGGTGTCGATGCTGAACATCACGCCGGAGCAGGCCAGATCGGAGCGCACCATCCGCTGCACGCCGATCGAGAGAGCCACCTCGAAGTGGTCGTAGCCGTGGATCTGGCGGTAGGAGATCGCCCGGTCGGTGAACAGCGAGGCGTAGCAGCGCCGGCAGGCCGCCAGCAGGGCCGCCTCCCCATGCACGTTCAGGAAGGTTTCCTGCTGCCCCGCGAAGGAGGCATCCGGCAGGTCCTCGGCGGTGGCGCTGGAGCGCACCGCCACCGCCAGCTCCGGGTCTCCGGGCACCGCCCCCTCCGCTCCGGCCAGGCGGCGGTAGGCCCCCAGGATCGCCGCCTCCAGATCGGGCGGCAGGGGGGTGCTGAGCAGCAGGGAGCGGGCCGCGGCCCCGGCCGCCTGCAGGGCGGCGATGTCGCTGCCGTCGAGGCCATCGAGGATCGTGTGCAGTTGGCCGGCCAGCCCCCCGCTCGCCAGGAAGTGGAGGTAGGCGGCGGCGGTGGTGGCGAAGCCCCCCGGCACCCGCACCCCCTCGGCGGAGAGCTCGCGGATCATCTCGCCGAGGGAGGCGTTCTTGCCCCCCACCTGGGCGATGGCCTCCAGGCCCACCGCCTCGAAGGGAACCACCAGGACGTCGGAAGAAGCCATCGCCGGCCACGGGCTGCTGCTGCAACTCTGACCACGGTTCAGCCGGGGTGGTCATGGCCGTTACCGTCCTGGGGGGCTGGTCTGGCCCCGGGCCTTTTCCTAGGGTGCCCCTTTCCCCCTGGTCGCCATGCCGATCGATCGCCCGAGGCTGCGCCCCCTGGTGGGGCGCAGCTGCGCCGCAGTAGCTCTCGGCCTGCAGGCGGCCCTGCTGGGTGTGGGCGCCGCCCTGCCGCTGCTCACCGCACCCCTGCCGGCCCAGGCCATCCCCGAGGCGGAGGCCATGAAGAAGCTGGCGGTGGTGCCGGTGTTCATCCTCACCAACGACAAGGGCGCGCCCCTGCCGATCCCGCGGGACAAGACCCTGATCCTGCCGATGTATCTCGAGAAGGCCAAGGCGAACCAGGCCCTGGCGGACTTCAGCAAGGCGAACCCCACGATCAAGGCGCAGGTGGTGGCGCTGCCCCTGAACGTGGCCAACGAGAAGATCACGGCCCTGAGCAAGGAGCTGAAGGACGGCCGCACCCTGGTGGCGCCCGTGATTCCGGCCGACGCGGACCGTCAGCAGGCCGTGGCCATCCTCAAGCAGCAGGGGCTCACCCAGCAGCAGATCGACGAGGGCCTGAGCCTGCCGGTGTTCTTCACCAAGCCCTTCCTCACCGTGAAAACGCCCCAGGGCCCCCGGGGGGTGTTCTTCCTCAACTACTCCGACCTGCAGAAGGCCCTGGCCGGGGTGCCCAACCGGGCGGAACTGAAGGTGCAGACCGCCGATCTCACCGCAGTGCTGCGGGAGATCATGAAGGTCAAGGAAGACTCCTACGTGTTCTTCCCCACGGCGGAGTACTTCAAGCTGGTGGAGGAGCAGAAGCGCAGCGGCGGCAAGCCCTGAGCGGCGGCCGGCGCTGCCTCGAGCTGCTCAGGGGGTGCCGTTCGGCCCGTCGCCCCCCTCGGCACGCTCCCCCTCGGGCGCCGATTCCGGCAGCAGCTGGGCCAGGAGCCCCGAGCCCATCAGCACCAGTCCCAGGGTGATGGCCAGGCCCCGGTTCTCCGCCGCCGGTCCCTCCAGCCAGGCGGCGGCGGCCAGGAAGGCGCCCCCCAGCAGCAGGGTGGGCACCAGCACGATGCCCTTGGCGGTGCGGTTCAGGCTCATGGCAAGAGGCGATGGGCGATGGGTTCACTACTGGGCGGGAATCAGGCCGGGCAGCCCACCGGGGCCGCCGGATCCGGAACCGCCAGGCCGGCGGCGATCAGGCCGGTACCCAGGTCGTCGGGACTGCCGAGCGGGCGCACCCGGGCCTGCAGCACCCCTTCCCGCTGGCCGAGGGGCCGCAGATTGACACGGCGGCGGCGGGGCAGTTCCTGCCGCAACCAGGCCTGGGCGGCTTGCTGATCCGCCTCCGCCACGCGGATGCAGGCCAGCTCCACCGCATAGTTGCGGTTGCCATCCCCCACCTGGAGCACGGTGGCGGTGCGCACCTGCAGCACCTCGGCCGCGGCGGAGGGGAGAACACCCGCCGCCATCACCAGCGTGAGCGCTAACAGCGCTGCCCCGAGGCGGGCCCCCAGGGAGCGAAGGATCGAGGCCAAGGAGGCGTTCAGAGCTTCGCGCCGCAGCTGGGGCAGAACAGATGGGCGCTGGCGGTGATCGCACCGCAGGCGTTGCAGGGGCGGGTGGTGTCGATCGCCAGTTCCGGATGGCTGGGGAGCCCCACCATCTGGGCATTGCTGGCCCCCGGCGGCACCATCGGATAGCAGTTCTCGTTGCGGCGCACCTTCACGTCGATGAACACCGGACCCGGATGGTCGAGGGCCTCCTGCAGCTGGCTGCGCAGCTGGCTGCGCTCGGTGATCAGCATGCCGTGCACGCCGAAGGCCTCGGCCAGCCGCTCGAAATCGGGCATGCCGCCGGTCATCTCGGAGGCGGAGTAGCGCTCCTCGTAGAAGCTCTCCTGCCACTGGCGCACCATGCCCTGCCAGCCGTTGTTGAGCACCACCACCTTCACGGGCAGGCCGTACTGGGCCAGGGTGCCCAGCTCCTGGATGTTCATCAGGATCGAGGCGTCGCCGGCCACGCAGATCACGGTTTCCGCGGGGAAGGCGGTCTGCACGCCCATGGCGGCGGGCATGCCGAAGCCCATGGTGCCCAGGCCCGCGGAGCTGATCCAGCGGCGCGGGCCGTTGTGGAGGAACTGGGCCGCCCACATCTGGTGCTGCCCCACATCGGTGGTGTAGTAGGCCTTCGGGGCCAGCTCCCGCAGGGCCACCACCACCTCCTGGGGCGCGATCTCGCCCTCGGGGGCCGGCACCACCAGGGGGTAGTGGTGCTTCCAGCTGTTGATCCGCTCCAGCCAGGCTTCGGTGCGGCCGCCGGAATCTTCGCCGCTGGAGGCGGCCAGCAGGGCCTCGAGGGCCAGCTTCACATCGGCCACCACGGGCACCTCCGGCACCCGGTTCTTGCCCACCTCGGCGGCGTCGATGTTGATGTGGATCACCTGGGCCCGGGGGGCGAAGCTGTCGAGCCGGCCGGTGACGCGGTCGTCGAAGCGGGCGCCGGCGGCGATCAGCAGATCGCACTCGGTCACGGCGAAATTGGCGTAGGCGGTGCCGTGCATGCCGAGCATGCCCAACGCGAGCGGATGGGTTTCATCGAAGGCGCCCTTGCCCATCAGCGTGGTGGTGACCGGCAGACGGAATCGCTCCGCCAGCTGGTGGATGGCGGCATGGGCACCGCTGCTGATGGCCCCGCCGCCCACGTAGAGCAGCGGCCGGCGGGCCTGGCGGATGCGCTCGAGGGCGGCAGCGACCGCCTCGGGCCGCGGCGCCGGCGGGAGCTGGTAGCCGGCCGGCTTGACGCTGCCGGGCTCCACCGGGGTGTAGTCGAACTCCTCCACGCCCACGTCCTTGGGCACATCAATCAGCACCGGGCCCGGCCGGCCGGTGGCGGCGATCAGGAAGGCCTCCGCCACGATGCGGCCGATGTCGGCCGGATCGCGCACCACCCAGGAGTGCTTCACGATCGGCAGGGTGATGCCGAAGATGTCGGTTTCCTGGAAGGCATCGGTGCCGATCGCGGCGCGGGGCACCTGGCCGGTGATCACCACCATCGGCACCGAGTCCATCTGGGCGGTGGCGATGCCGGTCACCAGGTTGGTGGCGCCGGGACCGGAGGTGCCGAAGCACACGCCCACCCTGCCGGTGGCACGGGCGTAGGCATCGGCGGCGTGGGTGCCGCCCTGCTCGTGGCGCACCAGGATGTGCTTCAGCCAGCCCCGGGCCTCGGCCTTATGGAGCTCGTCGTAGATGGGCAGGATCGCGCCGCCCGGGTAGCCGAAGATGTGGTCCACGCCGTGCAGGCGCAGGGCATCCATCAGGGCATAGGCCCCACTCACCCGGCGGGGCGTCGCCGTCGACGTGGGGGTCGACGGCGTTGCCGCGGGGGCGGCTTCGGCCGCCGGGGAGAGGGGCGTGAGCGTCACGGCAGCAGCTGGCCAGGGGGCTGGCCACTCTTACGTACTAGGCCAACCTTAGGCCGCCGACCGGGCTTTGGGCTCAGGCGCTCTGGCGGCCGGAGCGGCCGCGGCGGCGGCTCTCCGCCATGGCCCGCAGCACCTGGGCCGGGTCGAGCCAGCGGCCCTGATGGCGGATACCCCAGTGGAGGTGGGGGCCGGTGGTGCGGCCGCTCAGGCCCACATGGCCGATCAGCTGGCCGGTGCGCACGGCCTGGCCGGGCCGCAGCACCACGGGGCCGCTGCGGTAGGTCCCCCCACCGGCCTGGCCGGCGAGGTGGCAGTAGATGTGCTCGTAGGCGCCGGAGCGGATCACCAGCCCCACGCCGCAGCCGCCGTCGTTGATCACATCGCTCACGGTGCCCCCCCACCAGCTGTGGATGGCCGAGCCGAGGGGGGCGGCGATGTCGAGGCCGTAGTGGGGCTCGCTCCAGCCGCCGGCACGCACCCGCATGCCGAAATGGCTGGTGTAGCCGGAGAAGCTGGCCACCGGGAAGGCCCCCAGGCTCCAGCGGCTGGAGGCGCTCGCCTCCACCGGGGTCGTGGGGACCAGGGGGGCCAGGGCCGCGGCACCCAGGAGGGCCGCCAGCAGCGCCAGACCCCGCCGCACAGGCTCAGAGCAGACCGATGGCATGGAGCGGCCCCTTCCCGCTGAGCAACTCCAGCAGGAAAGCGGAAAAACCCACCATCGCCAGCCGGCCGTTCCACACTTCAGAGCTGTTGTTCCAGCCCCAGGCCCACTTGTCCTGCGGGTAGAGCTTCACCGTGGTGGAGAGGGCCGCCGCCTGATCGAGGTTCACCTCGGGCCCCGCCAGCGACTGCTGCACCAGATCCGCCAGACCGGAGATGAACACCGGGTCGGTGTCGAGGGCGGGCACCCGGCGGAAGTTGGTGATGCCGGCCTCGGTGGCGATCTCCCGGTATTCGATGTCGATCTCCTCGAGGGTCTCGATGTGCTCGCTCACGAAGCTGATCGGCACCACCACCAGATCCTTCACGCCCGCTTCCCCGAGGGCATGGAGCGCCTCATCGGTGTAGGGCTTCAGCCACTCCACCGGTCCCACCCGGCTCTGGTAGGCCAGGGTGAAGGGATTGCGGTGGCCGAGGCGCTCGGCCAGGCGGTCCATGATCAGCGACGCACAGTCTTCGATCTCCTGCTGGTAGGGATCGCCTGCCTCCTCCACGTAGCTCTTCGGCACGCCATGGGCGCTGAAGAAAACATGGGCCGCGGCCGGATCGGGGCAGGCCCGCACCTGCTTCTCGATCAGCCCCGCCATGGCATCCACGTAGCCGGGGTGGTCGTAGTAGCTGCGGATGCAGCGGATCGGCAGCCGGGCGAACTCCGGATCGGCCTGGCGGAGCCGCTGCAGCTCGCGGAAGCTGGAGCCACTGGTGCTGATCGAGAAGTGGGGGTAGAGGGGCAGCACCACCACTTCATCGATGTCGTCGGCCTTCATGTCCGCCACGGCGGACTCGGTGAAGGGGTGCCAGTAGCGCATCGCCACGTAGGTGGTGGCCTCCAGGCCCCGCTGGCGCAGCACGCTCTGCAGTTCGCGGGCCTGGTGGTCGGTGATGCGCCGCAGCGGTGAGCCGCCGCCGATGGAGCGGTAGGCCTCCCGCGACTTGCCGCTGCGCAGGGTGCTGATCAGCCAGGCCAGGGGCTTCTGCAGGGCGGGCGTGGGCAGCCGGATGATCTCCGGGTCGGAGAAGAGGTTGTAGAGGAACGGACCCACGTCCTGGATGCGTTCCGGTCCGCCGAGATTGAGCAGCACCACACCCACCCGGCCGTGGCCCGTGGGTTCTCCCTCCCCCAGCAGCGGAGCGGGCGCGACCGGGGTGCTGTTGACCTGGGTCATGCCCGGAGCGGGGAGGCGGAATACGGGTTCGAGCGTAACGCTGCCTCCCGTCCCCTGGTGCGGGCGGGTCTGGATCGGTAAGTTCGGCTGCCTTCCTGCTCCCCGTGCCGCCGTGCAGGAGAACGCCCTGCTGGAGCGCCTGCGCCGCACCAATGCCCTGATGGCGAGCACCGGCATCGCCCTGCGGCTGGAGGCCCGCGGCCAGCGGCTCGGCCTGCGGGGCCCCCTCCCCCGGCGCGACGGCGAGGGCCTGAAGGTGCAGCGCCTCAGCCTCGGCCTGCCCTTCGATGCGGCGGGGCTGGAGCAGGCGGAGCGGCAGCTGCGCCAGGTGGTGCAGGACCTGCAGCATCAGCGCTTCCGCTGGGAGGCCTGGGGACGCGGGCCGGCAGCGGCGCCGGCGGGCGGACAGGAGCGGAGCAGCAGCCGGGAACGGGGCAACGGCGCCGCCGCAGCCGCAGCCTCACCCGAAGCCCCCGAGGCCTTCCTGGCGGACTTCGAGGCCGCCTTCTTCGCCGACCCCCGCCGCCGGCGGAACCCCGCCGGCAGCCGCACCACCTGGAGCAGCGCCTACCGGCCCTACCTGCGGCGGCTGGCCAGCACCGCCGGCGAGCGCACCCTCAGCGCCGCCCTGCTGGAGGAGGTACTGGAGAGCTACGCCCCCGGCAGCCGCAGCCGCCAGCAGTGCGGCACCGCACTGGCGGCCCTGGCGCGGCACCGCCGGATCCCCCTGCCGGACGACTGGGCCGAGCGGGCCGCCGGCTACGGCCTCCATGCCGCCCGCTTCCGCCATCTCCCCAGCGACAGCCTGATCCTCGAGGCGGTGGCGGCAATGCCCAACCCGGGCTGGCGCCTGGCCTACGGGCTGATGGCCACCTATGGCCTGCGCAACCACGAGGTGTTCTTCTGCGATCTCTCGGCCCTCGCCCCCGGCGGCGATCGGGTGCTGCGGGTGCTGCCCACCTCCAAGACGGGCGAACACCAGGTGTGGCCGTTCCAGCCCCACTGGGTGGAGCACTTCGGGCTCGAGCAGCTGGGGCGCGACCCGCAGGCGCTGCCGCCGGTCTGCACCGACCTGCGTCGCACCACCCTCCAGCAGGTGGGCCGCCGGGTGGCGGAGCAGTTCCGCCGCTACGACCTGCCCCTCACCCCCTACGACCTGCGCCACGCCTGGGCGGTGCGCACCATCCACATCGGCCTGCCGGACACGGTGGCGGCGCGGATGATGGGCCACTCGGTGGCCATCCACACCCGCACCTACCACCACTGGATCACCCGCCGCGACCAGCAGCAGGCGGTGGACACGGCCCTGGCCCGCCAGGCCTCGCTGCGGCGCGCCGCCTGAAGCCGCGCCAGAGTGGACCGGCCCCACCGCCGCCCTGCGCCCGTGCCCGAGCCCCAGAGCCCCCCGCCGAGTGCCGCGGTGAATCCGGAGCTCGATGCGGCGGCCGCCGAGCTCGGCCCCGGCGGCGCCCTGGCCCCCGAGGCCGACGCGGAGGCCTACCGCCGCCGCATGGCGCGCCGCAAGGAGGTGCAGCAGCAGCGGGTGGGGGAGCGCAACCGCGAGAAGGGGCTGGTGCTGGTGTTCACCGGCGACGGCAAGGGCAAGACCACCGCGGCCCTGGGCCTTGTTCTGCGCACCCTCGGCCATGGCGAGAACGTGGCGGTGGTGCAGTTCATCAAGGGCGGCTGGCAGCCGGGGGAGGCCCGGGCCCTGGAGCGTTTCGGCGACGACCTCCACTGGCATGCCCTGGGGGAGGGCTTCACCTGGGAGACCCAGGACCGGGAGCGCGATCGCCAGCTGGTGCGGAGTGCCTGGGAGCGCTCGTGCGCCTACCTGGCCGACGGCGAGCGCCAGCTGGTGGTGCTCGACGAGATCAACGTGGCCCTTAAGCTCGGTTACCTCGAACCCGAGCGGGTGCTCGAGGGTCTGGCCCTGCGGCCTCACCTCACCCATGTTGCCCTCACCGGCCGCGGCGCCCCGGCGGCCCTGCTGGAGCGGGC
>JBJTWS010000068.1:0-13462 GCA_046081905.1 Synechococcus sp.
CCATCACCGCGGCGGGCTGATGCCGTCGCTGCTGCCGGATTCCTGAGGTCAGCAACAGCCAGTACGGCTGCCTGATCGCTCAGAGATGAACGATCAGCACGCAGTCCTGCGGCCGTGCGTCCCGACCTCTGAACGCATACATCACCTGAAAGGCGGAGCGGGCGGATACAAAGGTTTCCTGCGAGCCGCCCTCGATCACGTCGGCCATGGGCCGCAGGCTCTCCGCCACCTTCACGTAGTGGATGCTGGTGGGGGCGCTTCCGGGAATGATCCCGGCGGCCTGACGCACGCGTTCCAGCAGATCCGCCGGGTAGGGATGCACAGCGGAGGAAGGCACAGCGGCCGGCGGAAGCGAATCGCCGCGGGCTGCGGGTGCCCCCAGCCAGACCAGCAGCAGGAGCGCGGGGAGGGCCAGTCGTTGGTGCATGCGTGGGTGCCTGGCGAAGACCCGCTGGCGCGGAGTGGCCTGCTCCAGGCTAGGCGGCTGGCCTGTTCAGGCCATGCCCAGACAAGAAAAAACCCCGACGCTGCGTGGGGCAGCATCGGGGCTGGGTGGGATACGGAGCGGTTCTGTTGGCCTGAGGCTCAGAACTTGTGCGACCGCAGGGACTCCACGGTGGAGATGTAGGTGATGCAGGAGTAGTTGTCGAAGTACTTCTGCACCACCTTTTCCTGGATCTGATCCGCCAGCTCACGGCTCGAGGTGAGTACCTCGAACTTGATGTTGGAGAAGGTGTGGGAAACACTGGGTTCCCCGGTGGAGCGCACGTTCCGGCTTCCTTCGCCGGCGGCATGCATCACGGTGTAGCCGCTGGCGCCGGCCTCCTTGACCAGCTTGGCAATTTTCTTCAGGAGAATTTCTTCTGTAATGATGACGAGTTTCCAGACTTGCTGGCTCATGGCATTGGCCTCGGATGCTTAATGGTAAGGGATTTATTTGCCCATGCCCAGCATCGCCTCGGCAATCCCAATGAAGAGAGGAATGCAGAGCGCAATGGCCACGGGAGTGCCAACCGCTGTGGAGGCACCGATGTAGGCGGAGGGATTGGCGCTGGGGATGCCGGCACGCAGGGTCGGTGGGCCGGAGATGTCCGAGCTGGAGGCGGCGATCACCGCCAGCACCACGCAGCCGCCGATGCTGAAGCCCGTGAACTTGTGGATCACCAGGCCAATACCGAAGGCAAGGAAGCCATGAATGAACGGCGCAATGAAGGCGTACACCGCGTACCACTGCGCCACCTTGCGGAGCTCATTCATCCGCTGGGCGGCCTCCATGCCCATGATGATCATCATCACGGAGAGGAAACCTTTGAACAGCGGGTTGAAGAAGGTGTCGTACACCGGCTCGGGCTTGGTGGCGATACCGAGGGCCACACCCAGCAGCAGGGCGGTCACGGCCGAGCTCTGCAGGCTGTCTTTCACGATCGGCCAGATCTCCACCTTGCCGGAGCTCTTGTCGCCGTGGTTGCTGAGGTAGACGCTGGCCACCACGATCGCCGTGACCAGGGCCGGGATGTCCATGAAGGGGTAGAGAGCCGCGGTCCAGGCCTCGTACTTCACACCGGCGGCATCGAGCTGGGGCAGCACGGCCGCGAGGGTGGAGCCGCTCACGGCGCCGAACAGGCCGCCGGTGGCCACGGCGTCGGCCACATTGATGCCGGGCAGCTTTGCCAGCGTCCAGCGGGCGATCAGCACAATGCCGATGCCCAGGGCGACGGCGGCAAGGGCCGGCAGGAAAATCTCGGAAAGATTGGAATTGCGGATGGCGATGCCACCGGTCAGGCCGATCTTCAGCAGCAGGAAGAAGGTGATGAACTTATAAATTGCATCGGGAATCGCCAACTGGCTTCCGAGGGAAGCCACCACGATGCCGCCGATCAGGAAGCCGAGGGTGGGCGACTGGAACTGATCAATGAATAGGGAGAGAAATCCTGACAAGTGTGATCCTCGGGGTGTGCGTGAAATCTGAAGTGCGAGGCCGCTCGCAAATCATGAATCGTGTGCCTTCCTGGCCTTGCGAACGGTCAGATCAAGGGCGAGTGGGACGCATCCGCCGGCGGATCCGGTTCGGGTCTTGCGTTTCGGCTTTGGGGTGGATTCGCGTTCCCGGCGGGTCTGTGCGCCGTGGGGCACTGCGGTTTTGCACGGGAGCGGGCGCGGGCCGGAATCTGACTTCTGGGAGGCACCTCCTGACCAACGGGATGTTGTGTGCTGGTGATGGTAGTGGATTGGGACACAGCGTAAGTGCCACAGCTACACAGGGACAGGTTCCGTCGCTACATCCCCCTGCATTTACCTGTTAAATAGCAGACTGGCTTGCGGATTTGTGTGGATCGCTTTTGCCTTCCGCCTCCTGATCTGCGGCCGGCAACTCGGTACCAGAGGCGCCGCTCACTCCACCTGGGGTTGCTGCCCTGGAGCCCCGCTGCCCGAGGGGCGATCGGCCGCCCCTGACTGGGTGAGGGCCGTCATCAGTCGGGTGGCCGCCTGGATGGTGGGTGCCCCGAGCGCATCGGCGGCCAGGTCCTGGAAGGGGCCCTGACCGAAGTGGAGCCCCGAGGGGGTGAGGATCGACAGCCTGGCGTAGTTCTCCGGCAGATCCCGGGGCCTGGGCCCGTCCCAGGGGCCGATCCGCCGGCAGAGCGCGGCGGCGGCCGCCAGCAGCTCCTGAACGGGGCGATCCAGGCTGAGGTCGGGGCGCTCCCACACCACGCCCGCTCCGGCGTGGTTCCAGTAGCGGGCGGTGCCGTCCCGGTAGGCGCCGAGCACATCCAGGCCCCCCGGCAGCGCCACCTCCACAATCACGCCCAGCACCTGCTGGGCCTGCTCCGATGGAGGCCGGATTCCCAGCTCGCGCAATGCCTGCCAGGCCTGCAGGGCATGGCGGCTCTCCAGCCTCGGCATCGCGAGCACGTCCTCCAGCAGACGGCGGGCCGCTTCCGGTTCCGTGTCCATCCGCAGCCGGGCGGCGGAGAAGCTGGCCCAGGGCTCTCCGCCCTGGCCGAGGCGGATCCACTCGCCCAGGGGCAGATCGCCGAACATCAATTCGCGCATCCGCCCGGAGAGGGAGTCGTCGTGGTTGCGGGTGGACCAGGTCATCAAGGCAATCTCGCCGGTGTGTGGGCGTTCGTGAGCATCCGCGCCAGGCTGCGGCTGTTCGGCCGTTCGGATCAGCCGGTGGCGCGGGAACCGCGGTGGGGCGTGCCCTGGGAGTCAGCCGGGATTCTGCTCCTGCTGGCGGCTCTTTGGATCGGCGAAGGGGCGGCGCGGGCGCAGGCCCAGCCACTGCCGTCCCCGGTGCAGGGCTGGATCCAGCAGGCGGCAGAGCAACAGCAACGGGGAGGCTTCGCCGAGGCCGCGGCCCTGTGGGAGCAGGTGGTGGCCGCGCTCACCCAGAGCCGCGGCGCGGAGCATCCCGACACCCTCGCCGCCCTCAACAACGTGGCGGCGCTGCGGGTGCAGGCGGGCGACTACGCCGGCGCCGAACCCCTCTACCAGCGGGTGCTGGAGGTGCGCGAACGGCTGCTGGAGCCGGGGGATCCGCGCCTGGCCACAACGCTCAACAACCTGGCGCAGCTCTATTACCTGCAGGCGCTCTACGCCAAAGCCGAGCCCCTCTTCCTGCGGGCCCTGGCGATCCAGGAGCGGCGCCTCGGCCCCAACCATCCCGATAGCGCCGGCCTGCGCAACAACCTCGCCGCGGTGTACGACGGCCAGGGGCGCTTCCCCGAAGCCGAGCGCCTCTACCGGCAGGTGCTCGCGCTGCGGGAGCGCACCCTCGGTCCGGAGGATCCCGCCATCGCCACCTCGCTCAACAACCTCGCGGCCCTGCTCGACAGCCAGGGCCTCTACGGCCAGGCGGAGCCGCTCTACCGCCGGGCCCTGCGCATCCAGGAACGGGGGCTGGGCCGCAGCCATCCGGACACCGCCAGCACCCTAAGCAACCTGGCCCTGGTGCGGGCCACCCTGGGCGATCCCGACGAGGCCGAGGCGCTCAATGAACGGGCCCTGGCGATCCGCGAGGCGGTGCTGGGCGCCGCCCACCCGGAAACGGCCATCAGCCTTGCCCATCTCGGCCTGCTGGCGATGGAGCGCGGTGCCTACGGCAAGGCCCAGGGGTTGCTGGAGCGGGCCCTGGCGAGCCAGGAGGCGGCCCTGGGGCCGGAGCACCCCGGCACCGCCACCGCCCTCAACAACCTGGCCCTGGTGTTCGACGTTCAGGGGCTGTTCTCCCAGGCTGAGCCCCTCTACGCGCGGGCCCTGGCGATCCGGGAGCGGGCCCTGGGCCCGGACCATCCCGAAACCGCCAATGCGCTCAACAACCTGGCCGCCCTGGCCCGCAGCCGCGGCGCCTTCACCGAGGCGGAGGCCGGCTACCGCCGGGCCCTGGCGATCCGCGAGCGCAGCCTGGGCCCGCTCCACCCCGACACCGCCGCCTCCCTCGACAACCTGGCCGAGCTGCTCACCGATGCGGGCCGCACCCAGGAGGCCGAACCCCTGGCCCGCCGCTCGCTGGCGATCCGCGAGCAGGTGCTGGGGGCGGAGCATCCCCTCACCGCCCTGGCCCTGAACAACCTGGCGGTGCTGCTGGAGCGCCGCGGCGAGGGAGCCCAGGCGGAGGCGCTGCATCGCCGGGCCCTGGCGATCCGCCGCCGGGCCCTGGGGCCCAACCATCCGGACACCGCTCTTTCGGCCAACAACCTGGCCCTGCGGCTGGCGGCCCGGGGCGCCAGCGCGGAGGCCCTGACGCTGCTGGAGCAGGCGGTGGCGGTGCAGCAGCAGGTGCTGGGGCCCGATCACCCCAACACCGCCACGGCCCTGCTCAACCTGGCGGTGCTGCGGGAGAACCGCGGCGAGCAGGTGGAGGCGGTGGTCCTGCTTCGGCGCGGCATCACCGGCCAGATCCGCTTTCTGCAGCGGGAGCTGCCGCTCCTGCCCGAGGCCCGGCGGCAGGCCCAGCTCCGCACCCTCGGCAACGGCTGGGAGGCGGTGTATTCCAAGGCCGTGGGGTCTGCCGCCGGCACCGAGCTGGCCCTGTTCACCCGGCTGAACCGCCATGGCCTGCTGCAGGACCTCGAACGCCGCCAGGCGCTGCTGAGCCGCGCGCCCGGCCCCCAGCGGGAGCTCAGCCGGCGGATCACCACCCTCACCGGCCGGCTCTCGACCCTCACCCTGCCGCCGGCCCAGCGGGCTGCCCTGCAGGCGCAGCGGCAGCAGCTCGAGCAGTAGCGCTACCGCCAGCTGCCTGCCCTGGCGCCGCGGCTGGTGGAGGCGGCATCGGTGGCGCAGGCGCTGCCCGCCGATGGCGTGCTGGTGGAGTTCCAGCGCCATCGCCCCCACGACGGACGCCAGCCGCCCGAGCGGGCCTGGGGAGCGCCGCGCTACCTCGCCCTGGTGCTGGAGCCCACGGGTGCCATCACCCGCGTGGACCTCGGCCCCGCCGCGCCGATCGAAGAGCGGATCCGGCGGGCCCTCGCCGCCGGCGAGCGCGACAGCGAGCCGGTGGAGCCCCTCTGGCAGGAGCTGGCGGACACCCTGTTCACGCCCCTGCGGCGGGCGCTGGCGGGCCGCAGGCGCTGGTTCCTCTCGCCCGATGCCGAGCTCAACCGGATTCCCTTCGCGGCGCTGCCGGCTCCGGGCCCGTCGCCGGCGGTGGGGCCCCGGCCGCGGCTGGCCCAGGTGATCACGCTGCGGCTACTCACCAGCGGCCGCGACCTGCTCCCCGACCCGCCGGATCCGGGCCCGAGGGAGGCTGGTGCGGGGCAGCCGCTGGTGCTGGCCAATCCCGATTTCGGCGAGGGCCGGCCCTGGTCGCCGCTACCGGCCACCCAGGCGGAGGGCCGCCGCATCGCCGAGCAGATCGGCGCCCGGCTGCTGCTGGACCGGGAGGCGTCCGCCACTGCCCTGGAGGAGGCCAGCGGACCGCGGCTGCTCCACATCGCCAGCCATGGCTTCTTCCGCGCGCCGCGGCCGGGGGGTGATCCCCTGCTCGACAGCGGCCTGGTGCTGGCGGGCGCCAACCTGCCGCCGGGGGAGGGCGTGGATGGCTACCTCACCGCCAAGGAGGCCGCCCAGCTGCGCCTCGATGGCACCGAGCTGGTGGTGCTCTCCGCCTGCGACACCGGCAGCGGCGCGGTGGAGAGCGGCGAGGGCCTCTACGGCCTGCAGCGGGCCCTCACCGTGGCGGGCGCCCGCGCCACCCTGCTCTCCCTCTGGAAGGTGGGGGATGCGGCCACCGGCTACTTCATGCAGCGCTACTACGAGCGTCTGCGGGAGGGGCTGGCACCGATGGAGGCGCTGGTGGCGGTGCAGGAGGAATTCCGCACCGATCCCCCCTACCGCGACTGGCGCTCCCCCAGCGCCTGGGCCGCCTGGCAGCTCACCGGCTGGGATCCTCCTGGGGCCGGCAGGCCAGCAGCAGCAGCGCCGCGCTCACCAGCAGCACCAGGGTGGAGAGCACCTGGATCTGGGGAGAGATCTCCCGCTGGAACGCTCCGGCCAGGTAGAGGGGCAGGGTCACCGTTTCGCCGGCCGTGAAGCTGCTGATCACGTAGTCGTCGAAGGAGAGGGAGGAGCAGAGCAGGGCGGCGGCGAGCAGGCCCGGCGCCAGCAGCGGCAGGGTGACCCGCCGGAAGGCCTCCAGCGGCGGGGCGCCAAGGTCCTGGGCCGCCAGCTCGAGGGTGGGATCGAAGCCCGCCAGCCGTGCCTTGAGGGTGAGGGCGGCGTAGCTGAGGCAGGAGAGGCTGTGGGAGAGCAGCAGCGTCAGAGGCCCCCGCGGCAGGTTCAGCCCCACGAACAGGTTCAGCAGGGCGGCGGCCAGCACGATCTCGGGGTTGGTGAGCGGCAGCGCCAGCAGCAGCTCGATGCCGCGGCGGCCGCGCACCCGGGCGCGGGCCAGGGCCAGGGCCATCAGGCCCCCCAGCAGCACCGCCAACAGGCCGCCGCCAGGGCCAGGGCCAGGCTGGTGAGGAAGGCCTGGGTGAGGGCCGCGTCGCGGAGGGGATGGCGCCAGTTCTCGAGGGTGAAGCCCTGCCAGAGCAGGTTGAAGCGGCCGCGGGGGGCGTTGAAGCTGAACAGCACCATCACCGCGATCGGTGCGTACAGCAGCCCGTAGGCCAGGGCGCTCCAGAGCCCGAGCAGGAAGGTGGCGACCCGGCTCATGGCAGCGGCAGCTCCTCGAGCGAGCGGCCCCGCAGCTGCAGCACCACCGCCAGGCTGATCAGCGCCATCAGCACCAGGGTGAGCGCGGCGGCCCGGGGCGCCTGCAGCTGCACCAGCAGCAGGTTCTCGATCGTGTTGGCGATCATCCGCTGGTTCGGTCCGCCGAGGAACTGGGGATTCACCACGTCGCCGGCGGCGGGGATCAGGCTGAGCAGCAGGCCCGCCACCAGCCCCGGCCGCGACAGGGGCCACACCACCTGGGTGAAGCAGCGCAGCGGACCGACATGCAGGTCGGCGGCGGCCTCCAGCAGACGCGTGTCAATGCGCTGCAGCGCCACCACCAGGGGCAGCACCAGAAAGGGCAGCAGGGTGGTGGTGAGCCCCAGTATCACCGAGGCCGGGGTGTTCAGCAGCCGCCCGTCCTGCAGCACGCCCAGGGTGGTGAGCAGCCCGCTGAGCCCCAGGCTGTGCACCAGGGCCAGCACCGGTCCGCTGTCGCCCAGCAGGCTGGTCCAGGAGATCGCCCGCACCAGGTAGGAGCTGAGGGAGGGCAGCACCACCAGCCCGATCAGCAGCGGCTGCCAGCGGCCACCGCGGAAGCGGATCACCAGCGCCAGCGGGTAGGCGAGCACCAGCCCGATGCCCGTGGCGAGCAGCGCGTAGCGGAACGAGCGCCCCAGAACCGCCCCATGGGCCTGCAGCACCTCCCGGTGGTTGCTCCAGTGGACGGTGAACACCGTCGCTCGCCGCACCGGGGCCGACCCCTCAGTCTTCGGTGATCTCGGCAAAGCGTGCCTCCCAGCGTTCCTCCTCCTGGGCGCTGAGGGGCCCGAAGCTGTGCAGCCGCTTCTGCATGGCGGCGTCGGGGAACATCAGCGGGTTGCCTGCCAGGACCTGGGTGGCCGGATCCTTCGCCAGGATCTGCTGCACCCCCTCCACCGGGGAGATGTACTGCACCGCGGCGGCGATCCGGGCCGCCTCGGCGGGCTCATACACCCAGTTCATCCAGGTGGCCGCCGCTGCGCGGTTGGGGGCCCCCTTGGGCATGAGCATCACGTCGGCCCAGAGCACCCCGCCGGTTTCGGGCACGAGGAAGCGCAGATCCGGCTGCTCCAGCGCCAGCTGCGCCACATCCCCCGACCAGCCGATGCAGGCGGCCAGGTTTCCGGCCAGCAGATCGTTCTGGTAGTCGTTGCCGGTGAAGCGGCGGATCTGGCCGTCGCGGCGGGCCTTTTCGAGCCGCTCGAAGGAGGGCTGGGCCGCCTCCCAGGTGGGCTTGGTGATGTCCTTGCCGTCGGCGAGCATCAGCAGCCCCATGGTGTCGCGCATCTCCAGCAATGCAGACACCTTCCCCTTCAGGGCCGGATCGAAGTGTCGTTGACGCTGGTGAGCTTCCGGCCGGTGGCCTTGATGTTGTAAGCGATGCCTGCGATGCCCGATTGCCACGGCAGGGTGAAGCGCCCCTGCGGATCCCAGGAGGGGTTGCGCAGCGTGGGGATGAGGTTGCGGGCGTTGGGCACCTCCGCCAGGGGGAGCGGCTCCACCCAGCCGAGCTGGATCAGCCGCTCGGCCATCCAGCCGGTGAGCACCACCAGGTCTTGGCTGAGGGGCCGGCCGGCGGCCAGCTGGGGCTGGATGTGGGCGAAGAACTGCCGCACATCGTTCACGTCCTCCAGGTAGCGGAGGTTGATGCCGGTTTCCTTCTGGAAGCGGGCCACGCTGCCGGGCGCGCCGGGGGCATCGGCATCGATGTAGAGGGGAAAGGTGGAGAGCACCAGCTCCTTCCCGCCGCCACCGCCACCTCCACCTCCACCGCTGGCGCCACCGCCATCGCCCTGGCCGCAGGCATGCAGCAGCGCCGGCGTGAGCGCCGCGCCGGCCGCCGTGAGCCCGAGCTGGCGCAGGAAGGCCCGGCGACCGCGGGCTGGGGGGAGCGGGAATGCATCAGAGCGTGGGCTCCTCCAGGGCGTGGCTGTGGGCGGGGTTCCAGCGGCACCAGAGCTCCGATCCCACGCGCAGATTGTTGGGCAGATTGGCGCTGGTGTCGATGGCGATCAGGGGGCGATCACAGCGGCTGCGCAGGCGCACCTCCACGGTGGCGCCCTGGAACACCAGCTCCTCCACCCGCGCCTGCAGCCCCCGCTCGCCCTCCCCCGGCGGCTCGGGCCCCAGCCGCAGCCGCTCCGGCCGCAGCAGCCGCTGCCCGGCCCCGGAGGGCTCCGGCAGCAGGTTGGCGGAGCCCAGGAAGGTGGCCACCACGGCGCTGCGGGGCTGCTCGTAGAGCTGCTGCGGCGTGCCCACCTGCTCGAGGCGGCCGCGGTTCAGCACCGCCAGCCGGTCGCTGAGGCTGAGGGCCTCCTCCCGGTCGTGGGTGACGAGCACGAAGGTGATGCCCACCTCCCGCTGGATGGCCTGCAGCTCCCGCCGCATCGTGCGGCGCAGATCCGGATCGAGGGCGGCGAGGGGTTCATCCAGCAGCACCGCAGCCGGGGCGTTCACCAGCGCCCGCGCCAGGGCCACCCGCTGCTGCTGCCCCCCCGAGAGCTGGTGGGGGCGGCGGCGCGCCAGCTCCGAGAGCCGCACCACCTCGAGGGCCTCCCCCACCCGCCGGCGCAGCTCGGTGTCCGCCATCCGCTGGGAGCGGGGCCCGAAGGCCACGTTGTCCCACACGCTGAGGTGGGGGAAGAGGGCGTAGTTCTGGAACACCAGGTTCACCGGCCGCCGGTGCGGCGGCGCCTCGGTGAGGTCGCGGCCCTGGAGCAGGATCCGCCCGCTCTGGGGGCGATCGAAGCCGGCGATCAACCGCAGGGTGGTGGTTTTGCCGCAGCCGGAGGGGCCCAGCAGGGAAAAGAATTCCCCCGCCCCGATCGAGAGGGTCAGGGGCTCCAGGGCGGTGAGGCTGCCGTAGCGGCGGCTCACGTCCTGCAGGGCGATCACATCCATGGGGCCCTGCTTAGCAATCCTTGCCGGGGGACGAGGGTCCAGGTGGAACTTGCCAGGATCCGCTGGAACGGCTGCAGGTCTGGAGCGCATGGAAGCCGATGTGGCGGTGGTGGGCGCCGGCCTCTCCGGCCTGGTGTGTGCCCGGGAACTGATCCGCCGGGGGCTGCGGGTGCAGCTGCTGGAGGCGCGCGAGCGCTGGGCGGGCGGATGCACGGCCACCGCACCGCCTGCGGCCTCACGGTGGACCTGGGCGGCCAGTGGGTGGGCGCCACCCACCACCGCCTGCGGGCGCTGCTGGAGGAGTTCGGCCTGGCCCTCTACCCAACCCCCTACGAAGGGGAGGGGGTGTTCCACTGGAACGGCACTCCCCACCGGGCGGAGCTGGAGCACACGTTCAGCGAAAGCCTGCTGTTCTTCCGGCCCGAGGCGCTGCCCCTGCCGCCCGCCGAGATCGCGCAGACCCTGGAGCTGCAGCGCCGCTTCCGGGAGCTGGTGGCGGCGGTGCCGCCGGAGGCGCCCTGGCTGGCCCCCGATGCCGCGGAGCTCGATGCCCTGAGCATCGCGGCCTGGTTGGAGCGCCAGGGGGCCGGAGAGCTGGCCCGTTATCCCTTCAGCTGGCTCACCCGGGTGGGGGGCTCCGGCGGCTTCGAGCTGCACGAGAGCTCGCTGCTGCACCTGGCCTGGACCCAGGCCGTGGCACCCCAGGACGAAACTCCCGAGGCCTGGGTGGTGCAGGGGGGCATCGCCCAGCTGGCGGGTCTGCTGGCGGCGGAGCTGGGTTCCCGCCTGCGGCTGGCGGCGCCTGTGGCCGCGATCGAGCAGGGCGGAGCGGGCGTGCAGCTCAGCTTCGGGGAGGGGGAGCAGCTCCAGGCCGCGGCGGCTGTGGTGGCGGTGCCGCCGCCCCTGCGGCTGGGGATCCGCTTCCACCCCGCCCTGCCGCCGGGCTGCAGGGGCCTGCTGGAGAACTCTCCGATGGGCGCGATGGTGAAGGTGCTGGCGGTGTACCCACGACCCTTCTGGCGGGAGGAGGGCCTCAACGGCCTCGGCATCGGCAACCTCCCCACCCTGGAGCTCACGGTGGACAGCTCACCGCCGGGGGGGCCGGGCCTGCTGGCGGGCTTCATCGCGGCGGAGCGGGCCCTGCAGTGGCAGACGCTGCCGGAGGCGGAGCGGCGCCAGGTGGTGCTCGACGATCTGGTGCGCTACTGGGGCCCCGCGGCGGCCGAGCCGCTGGAGCTGGTGCTGCACAACTGGAACGAGGAGGCCTGGAGCGGCGGAGCCTTCACCAGCTTTCTGCGCCCCGGCACCTGGACCCGCTACGGGGAAGGGTGGCAGGACCCCCACGGCCGGGTGGTCTGGGCCGGCACGGAGGCCTCCAGCCGCTGGCCGGGCTACTTCGAGGGGGCGATCGAGGCCGGCGTGGCTGCGGCGGATCAGGTGCTGGCTTTGCTGGGGTAGTTTTCGATGCCTGGAACACCCACTTTGGCGGCTGAAGTCACCAACTTGTACAGGCATTGCATCTGGATGCTCATCGACGACGAAGAGCTTGCCTTGCCCTATGTTGAATTTCCTTGGTTCCAGTCTGCCACGATAGAGCAGGTGATGAACGTTCAGCGCCCAACCGCCAACCGCCTGTACTGGCCTGATCTGGACGTTGATTTGTCGATCGAGTCGATACGCCATCCTGAGAAGTTCCCGCTGCGGGCGAAGGCCGCTGTCCCGCCATCCCATTCCTTGGACAAGGCTCCGCAAGGGTGATGTTGTGCTTCTGCCCACGAAGGCGTTACCTCAGCGCAGCTCCGGATCCCCCACCTCCCCCTGATTGCGGCAGCCCAGCACCGCCTCCAGGTGGCTGTAGTGCTTGAACTCCAGCCAGTTGCCCGAGGGGTCGCGCAGGAAGAAGGTGTGGTGCTCGAGCACGGTGCTGGCGTAGCGGCATTTCGGCGCCACCGCGAAGGGTTCGCCGGCCGCCTCTACCCGCCGCCGCAGCCCCTCCCACTCCTCCAGTGAGGCGAACACCAGCCCGAAGTGGCGCGGGTAGATGCCGGCCTGGGCGGGCTCCGGGGGGTGGTGCTGCGCCACCAGCTGGTGCCCCCCCAGATCGAGGATCACGGCGGCGCTGCTGCTGCGCCCGGCGGTGCAGCCCAGCACCCGCTCATACCAATGGCGGGTGAGCTCCAGATCCGCGGCGGGAATCGAGAGGTGGAAGAGGGATCGGCTCATGGCAGCTTCAGCAGGGCGCTGGCGTTTCCGAAACACACCTTCTGCCGCACGGGCTCGCTGATCGCCGCTGAATCGATCCAGCGGCAGGCCAGGGTGCTGTCTTCGTAGGGGTAATCCACGGAGAAGAGCACCCGCTCCTCGCCCAGCTCCTGCAGGGAGCACTGCAGGGGGCCATCGGCGCACACGCCTGCGGTGGTGATCCAGAGGTGCTCCCGCAGGGTGGCGGCGGGGGCACGGCGCGGCCGGTGGCTTTCCGGAAGGATGGCGCTGCGGCTGTCGAGGCGCCAGAGCTCGAAGGGAAGGCTCTCCCCCATGTGCCCCAGGATCAGGCGGGCGCGGGGGTGGCGCTCGAACACCCCACCGAACACCAGGCGCAGGGCGTGGCTGGCGGTTTCCCCGGTCCAGCTCCACACGGCCCCATCGAGGGCCGGCAGACCCTCCAGCACCTGGGGGAGGCGGAAGGGCGGGGCCGGGTGCAGGTAGAGGGGCACATCCAGCCGCTCCAGCATCTGCCAGAAGGGGGTGAAGCAGAGATCATCGAGGTAGCGCCCCTGGGTGTGGCCGTTCACCAGGGCACCCACGAAGCCGAGCTCGCGCACGCAGCGCTACAGTTCCGCGGCCGCGGCCTGCGGATCCTGCAGGGCCACGCAGGCGAAGCCCCGAAAGCGGCTGGGGTGGCGCACGATCTGCTGCGCCATCAGATCGTTACAGCGCCGTGCGGCCTCCACCGCTGCCTCCTTGTTCGGCAGCGCCTGCACGCCGGGGCTGGTCTGGGAGAGCACGGCGATCTCGATGCCGCCGGCGTCCATGGCGGCCAGGCGGAGATGGTCGTAATCCTGCAGGAGTTCCTCCACCGCCGCCAGGAACTCCGCCGAGAACAGGTTGGTCACGGCGCTCATGTTGTTCGCGAACGCGGGCAGGTTGGCGTGTTCCTCCAGCGCGATCTTGCGCACGGTTCAGGCTGCGGCTGCCCCCTCTGTAGAGGTTTTGGCCAGGGTATGCGTTCAGAGGTCGGGACGCACGGCCGCAGGACTGCGTGCTGATCGTTCATCTCTGAGCGATCAGGCAGCCGTACTGGCTGTTGCTGACCTCAGGAATCCGGCAGCAGCGACGGCATCAGCCCGCCGCGGTGATG
>JBJTWS010000069.1:0-8290 GCA_046081905.1 Synechococcus sp.
CCGTTGCCGCTGCTCCCAGTCAGCGGCGACGGCCGCCTGCCACCCCTGCACGATCCGCTCCGGCAGCTCGATGGCCAGCCACTGCTTCAGCTGGGCCATTTCGGCCGGTTCGAGCGCTGCGGCGAGCCGGCGCCGGGCCAGATCCCGCCCGGCCAGGTCGATCGCCACCTGGCAGGCCAGGCGGCTGCCCACGTCGCTGAGCCAGTACCGCTGGCCGCCATGACCGTCGGCCACCGCCATCAGCGTCACCGGCACTCCATCGGCGGCTCTGAGGGTCACGCCGATCGAGGCGTCCTGGCACGGGGTGCCCCGACGCCGGTGCGAGGAACCCTGCCGGCTGCGGTGCAGCGGTGCCGACCAGGCCGGTGCCAGCGGGGCGGGCTTCACCACACCGCCGGCACGAAGGGATCCATCGGGTCGATCTCGGTGGGAGGCAGAGCCGGCATCGGGATGTTGCCGTCGTGATCCGCTCCGGCCATGCGGCTGGCGGGCATCGATGCGGCTCCGACCACCGCCGTCGAGGCCCACTGGATGTACTGGGCCAGGGAGGTGGCGTTGCTGGCCTGCAGGGGGCGCCGCGCCGAGCGGCCCGTGCCGCCCGGATCCACGCCGATGAACTGCTGCAGCACCTCCAGATCGGCGTCGTGCCCCAGGGCGATCGCCAGCCGCACCGCCTTCTGGGCCCAGGGCTGGCGCAGCAGCCGCCGCAGCCCCCGCTCGAAATCATCGGTGGGCTGCCCATCGGAGATCAGCACCAGCACCGGCGGCAGGGCCCGCTCCTCCATCGGCGGCGTTTCCAGGGCCGCGGCCACCAGCTCCAGGGCTTCCCCCATGGCCGTGACGCCGCCCGCCTCCAGGTCGTGCCACTGCAGCTGCTCCACCGGGGTGGGTTCGGCGATGTGCCAGCGGGCCTGGTCCGCGAAGCGCACGGCCCGCACCAGCAGCCGCGCCTCCGGGTTCTGGCGGGCCACCTCGGCCATGCCCGGCAGCGACTGACGGATCGCCTGATTGAGCGCCTGCATCTTGCCCTGGGCCGCCATCGAACCGGAGCAGTCGCAGAGGTAGAGGAAGTGGAGCGGCCGGCTGGCCAGGCGGACGTTGGGAAAGGGCATCAGCGGCGGGGCCGGAACGGGAAGGGGCGGGGCTCAGCGAACGACGGGTTCGCGCACCACCGTGATCGATCCGGCGGGGGTGGTGACCCGCCGCACGGGCGCGAGATTACAGGTTTTCCCAGGCTCCAGGGGCACCCCCTCCCCCGCCCCCAGCTCCACGATCCAGCGCTCGCCCGAGAGGTTGCGCAGGCCCAGGATCCGCCCATCGCCTGGATGGGCCTCCACCCGAGCCAGGGGATGGCGCAGGTCTTCTACCGCCAGGGGATCGAGGTGGTGGAGATGCAGTTCGTTGCCGGGGGAGGCCAGCACGGTGCCCCCCGGGAGCTGCAGCCGCGGCAGGGGGGGCAGCGGCGCGCCGCAGTTCCAGCAGGGGGCCGCGGTTTCGTTCTCAAGCCCTTCGAACACCTCCTGGCCGCAGGCCGGGCAGAGGCGGTGGCCGTCGAGGGTGAGGGAGAGCGCACGCCGCCACTGGCCCGTGAGCACCCGCCGCCCGGGCTGCCGCAGCCCCTCGCCGAAGGTCTGCTGGAACAGCTCCTGCAGCCGCGCCGGATAGATCGGCCAGGTGAGCAGGGCTGCGGCGTGCTCCACCGGATCGGGCCGGTTGCCGGGATCGTGGGGATCGAACACGAACAGGGGCTCTTCGCCGTAGAGGCGGCGGCGGGCCGGCTCATCGAGGCAGCGGATCTCCAGCTCCCGCCGGCCCCGCAGGGGGTCGCTGCGGGTGAGCAGGCGGAAGAGCAGCACCGCCAGGGAAAACAGGTCGCTGTTGGCCCCCGGCCGGGCCTGGCCCAGCAGCACCTCCGGTGCCATGAAGCCGGGGGTGCCCAGCACGCTGCCCGGGTCGCGGCCGTCCACATCCACGTTGTCGTTGTCGCAGATCAGGATCCGGCCGCTGCCGGGCTCCAGGAACAGGTTTCCCAGGGAGATGTCCTTGTGGCAGAGGCCGCGCAGGTGCAGGGCGTGGAACGCATCCGCCAGGAAGAAGCAGGCCCGCACCACCTGCCGCAGGCCGATCCCGATCCGGCCGGCCACATGCTCCTGCAGCCCCACGTAGCTGGCGGGGCGCAGCTCCATCAGGGTGCCGAAGCCGGCGGGCCGGCAGCGCACCAGCGCCTCGGCCTCCGCCGTGGGGTGGAGCAGGCCGATCGGCCAGAGGAAATCCTGGTTGGGGGCGGTGGCGCGGATCGCCTCCGCCAGCCGGCGGGGCAGGGAGGGATCGCCCGCCAGGCAGGCCGGCAGGTACCACTTCAGGGCAAGGCGCTCGGCGTTCACCTCCACCTCGTACACCTGGCCCTGGGTGCCGCCCCCCAGACCCCGCAGGACCTGCACGGGGTGCTCGAGTTCGCGGCAGGGGAGGGAGAGACCGGGCGGCAGGATCCAGTTCATGGCGTGAGGCTGTGGCCCAGGGCCCGGCGGATGCCGTTGCGGTGCGAGAGGGCCGTGACCCGGTTGCTGAAGCCGCGCCGGCGGGCCTGGCCATCGCGCAGCACCACCACCAGCTCGTGTTCCTTGCGGGAGCCCAGCAGCACCGCCCCCACCACGGCCCCCACCTGCAGCGGCAAGAACAGCAGCGGGAAGGGCAGCAGCAGCAGCCCCCCGAGGCAGGTGAGCACCCACCAGCTGAAGATGTGGGGATGGCGGGCGAGGCTGCGCACCTCCACCGAGCGGATGCGCTGCAGGGCCAGCCGCTCCTCGCCGATGGCGACCGTGTCGGTGGGGGCGGCGACCGGAGCGGCCGCCGCAGGGGCCGGCGGGGGCGCGGGCTGCTGGAAGAGCAGCTCCGGGCCCCGCCGCCCCAGGCGGATCGTCTGGCCGTGGCGCAGGGGCTGGGGCTCCGTGATCCGCACCCCCTCCAGGAAGGTGCCGTTGGCGCTGCCCAGGTCCACCAGTTCCCACGGACCCGCCGGTGCCCGCCAGCGCAGCTCGGCGTGGCGGCGGGAGAGCCCCCCCGCCTCCGGCAGGCAGAGCTCGCAGGCCGGGTCGCGGCCGATCCGCAGGGGCCGCCCCGGATCGAGGGGCAGGCGGCGGTTGCCGTCCTGGGGCAGCAGCAGGTGGGCGCAGGCGTCCATGGCCGGAGTCATGCTCAGGACCCGCGGCGGCGGCGCCACCAGAGCTGCCAGTCGTCCCGCAGGTCGGCCCACCAGCCGCCATCGCCCTCGCGGTAGGGAACCACCCGCCCGGGGAACAGCAGGGCCCGGCTGGCCAGGGCCAGGGCCAGCAGCACCATCGCCAGCAGCACCCAGCCGGGAATCGCCCCCAGCCAGGTCACCGCGAAGGTGGCCCGCAGGGCATAGAGGCCGAGGGTGAGGGCGAGCCACAGCCGGAAGGGCTCCCAGGGGTCCCGCGGGTGCGCCAACCGATCCTTCTCCCGTGCTGTCCGTAGCCTATGGGCCGCGCGCCCCTGCCTGCCCTGAGTCCATCCCCGGCGGCCTCCGATTCGCCCGCCCCCAGCCGGCGCGAGCGCTGGCTGGCCTTCTGGCGGGCCTGCAGCCGCGGACCCCTGGCCGAGCGGCCCGGCGGTGCCGCCCGGGCCTGGAACCAGCTGCGCCAGCGCCAGGCTGAAGTGGAGCTCTGGGCGGGGGGGCAGCGGCTCGGGCGCTATCCCCTCGAGAGTGGCCAGCGGCTGCGGATCGGCCGCGATCCGGCCTGCGAGCTGCCGGTGTCCGACCCCAGCCTCAGCCGGGTGCACGCGATCCTCGAGCAGGAGCGCCGCAGCGACCGCGACTTCCAGCTGGAGGACTTCCACTCCGCCAACGGCCTCTTCCACCGCGACCGCCGCATCCGATCCATCCGCCTGCGCCACGGCGATGTGGTGCAGCTCGGCTCCCCGCTCAAGGCGGAGGCGCCGCAGCTGCGCTACTTCCACCCCCGCAGCGCCCTGGAGCAGGCCCTGCACCTCGGCGGCCTCACGGCCCTGCTGGGCTCCACCCTGATGGTGGGCGGTCTGTTGGCGGCGGCCACGGTGGGGGGCGGCTCCCGCATCCGCTCGATCGCCGGCCCCGTGAAGATCTTCTCGGCCGCCGGGGAGCAGATCGATGCCCGCGAGGGCTCGGCCACGGCCCTGCCGTCGCTGGAGGCCTACCCGCTGCACCTGCGCCAGGCGCTGCTGGCCTCCGAGGAGGCGCGCTTCGGGTGGAACAGCGGCGTGGACCTGTTCGGCACCTTGCGCTCCGCCCTGCTGGGCAGCGGCGGCGGCAGCGGCCTCACCCAGCAGGTGGCCCGCCTCTACTACCCCGCCGTGGGCACCGATGTGACCCTGGCCCGCAAGCTGCGGGAGCTGTGGGTGGCCCTGCAGCTGGAGGTGGGCTACAGCAAGAACCGCATCCTGAAGATGTACCTGGACCGGGCCCACTTGGGCCAGGGCACCGATGGCTTCGAGCAGGCGGCGAAGCTCTACTTCCGCCGCTCCGCCAGTGATCTCGATGTGGGCCAGGCCGCCTTCCTGGTGGGGCTGCTGCCCAGCCCGAACGGCTACAGCCCCTGCAATCGCGAGGATCCCACCGCCGGCCGCGACCGCCGCAACCTGGTGCTGCGGCTGATGCACGAGCAGGGCTACCTCAGCGACCAGGCCCTGATCGATGCCCAGCGGCGGCCGCTCAACATCGACCCCTCCGCCTGCCGTGCCTCCACCTTCACCAGCTACCCCTTCTTCAGCGACTACGTGCAGGGGGAGCTGGAGGGCACCCGCTTCGGCCTGAACCTCTCGGAGCAGGCCGCCGGTGGCAACTACGCCGTGGTGAGCACCATCGAACCGAAGCTGCAGGCCCTCGCCCAGCAGCAGCTGCAGCGCTTCCTGGAGGGACCGGCGGCCGCGGCGGGCCTCACCCAGGGGGCGCTGATCTCCCTCGATATCACCAGCGGCGACATCCTGGCCTACGTGGGCGGCGGGGATTACAGCCGCTCCAGCTTCGATCGGGTGCAGGCCCTGCGGCAGCCGGGTTCCGCCTTCAAGCTCTTCCCTTTCCTGGCGGCGCTGCAGGCCGGCGTGAGCCCGGAGGATCCGATCTCCTGCGCGCCGCTGCAGTACGTGGCCGGCTGCCGGCGCGGTGGCGGCAGCGCGAGTGTGCGCGAGGGCTTCGCCCACTCCGAGAACGTGGTGGCCCTGCGGCTGGCCGAGCGGGTGGGCCTGGCTCAGGTGATCCAGCAGGCCCGGCTGCTGGGGATCAGCACCCCCCTCGACCAGGACTTCAACACCGTGCTGGGGGGGCGGGAAACTCTGCTCTATGAGCTGGCGCGGGCCTATGCCGTGGTGGCCAACGGCGGCCGCTCGGTGCCGATGCACGGCGTCAGCCGCATCTACGACCTGGGCATCTGCGGCTCGATCTACACCCTCGCCACCTGCCCCGAGCGGGGGGTGACCGTGCCGGTGGGGGAGGAGCCGCGCCAGCTGGTGCCGCCGGAGACGGCCCGGGCCATGGATGGGCTGCTGGCCGCCGTGGTGCAGGGCGGCACGGGCCGGGCGGCGGGGGTGGTGGCCGATGCCCGCGGCAAGACCGGCACCACCAACAATGGCGTGGACGTGGTGTTCGTGGGCTATTCCCCCTCCCTGGGGATCCTCACCGCCATCTGGATGGGCAACGACGACAACCGCCCCGCCCAGGCGGCCAGCGGCGCCCTGGTGGCGGAGCTGTGGGGGAACTACATGAAGCGCGTGGGGGCTCTCCGGCCCGCCCCGCGGGCGGCCTGAGGGTTCAGCCGCCGGCGGGCCGCAGCCCCTCCACCAGGTCGACCAGGCGGCTCACCACTGCCCAGCCGGCGCCCAGCACCGTTCCCCACCACCACTGGCTGCTCAGCAGCCGATCGATCGGGCGGCTGCCGTCGTGGGGGCTGCGCCGCGGCAGCTGCCAGTTGAGCTGCAGGCAGCCCACCACCACCAGCAGCACCCAGGCGGGAATGGCGATCGGGCCGAGGGGATAGGCCAGGGAACGCCAGTGGAGCAGGCTGGCGCCGCCCCCCAGCGCCAGCAGGGCAGCCACGGCGCCGCTGGCCCCATCCCAGCGGCCCTCGCCGGTGCGGCGCTGCGCCACCAGCAGGGCCAGGGCCGCGGTGGCCAGGCCGGTGAGGCAGTAGCGCAGCACCACATCCGCCAGGGGCAGGGGGGAGGGGCCCAGCAGGAGCAGCAGCAGCAGCAGGTTCAGCAGGGCCTCGCCGTTGGCGTGGTGGATCCAGGGGGCCGTGATCCAGCGCCAGGCCTGGTGGGGATCGGTGGCATCGGCCTGCTCCAGGGGCCAGTCGCGGCGCAGCCGGCGCAGGGGACCGAGCGCCAGGGCCTGCAGCAACCCCAGCACCACCACCAGCACCACCCCGCCGCTCCAGCCCCAGGGCTCGAACAGCCAGCGATCCAGCTCCCCGGCTCCCCAGCACCACACCAGGGCCGCCAGGGCCGCCAGGGCGGCGCCGGGCCCGAGCAGGCGCAGCTGCTCGGGCCAGTCGGTGGGTGGGGGAGGCGGCGAGGGGACCTCCTGCCGCGGGCTCTCGGCGGCGGGGAGCCACCCGCTGGCCTCCGGCGGATCGGGGCGATCCAGTTCCAGGCCGCTGGCCGCCTGCAGCAGCGCCAGCAGTTCGTGCAGCACCCGCGGGGCGTAGGTGCTCTCCAGCTGCAGCGCCAGGCTGTGGAGGGCGCTGCGGCGCTGGCTGCCGCGGGCCAGCAGCAGCTGCCGCAACAGGGGCTGGGAGGCCAGGTCGCGCACGGGGCCCCGCAGCCACTCCTCCGCCCCGAGGGCGTCGTTCAGCCGGTTCGCCAGGGCCGTGGGGTGGTCGAGGTCGAGCACACCGGCCTCCTGCCAGGCCCTGATCTGCAGACCCAGTTCCTCCCCCTTCCCCATGGCCCAGCCGGTCGCGGGGCGAGCTTAGGGGCCCCTCTCATGCCGAACCCCCGAGCCCGGTCCAAGAGGGGACGGGCTCGGGGGCAGGGATCGGGAATCGAGGCGCTGAACCTGTGATCAGTTCCGCCGGGCGGATCAGCCGGCCTTGCTGGCCTGCAGACGGGCGCGGGCGCGGGCCAGGGTCTGTTGGGCCTTCACCTTCTCGGTGCTGGGCTGCTGGCCTTCGTAGGCGGCGGCGGCCAGCTGGGCCGCCTCGAACTCGGCCTCGGCGGCCGCCGCATCGATGCTGGTGCCCAGCTCGGCGGCATTCACCAGCACGGTGACCTCATCGGCCTCCACTTCGGCGAAGCCACCCATCAGGGCGATGGTGCTCCAGCCGTTGGCATCACGCAGACGCATCACGCCGGTGTCGAGGGCCGCCAGCATGGTCACGTGGCCGGGGAGGATGCCCACCTGGCCGGTGGTGCTGGGCAGGATCACCTCGTCGGCGCTGCCATCGAAGACGCTCTGGTCGGGCGCCAGAACGCGAAGAGTCAGACTCATGGATCGGGAACCTCAGGGAAGGGAGCGGTGGAAAGACGCGCTCAGCCCTTGGCTTCGGCGGTGATCTTGGCGGCCTTGGCCTTGACCTCGTCGATGTTGCCCACCAGGTAGAAGGCAGCCTCCGGCAGATCGTCGAGTTCGCCGGCGAGGATCATGTTGAAGCCCTTGATGGTGTCCTCCAGCTTCACGTACTTGCCGGGCATGCCGGTGAAGATCTCGGCCACGAAGAAGGGCTGGGACAGGAACTTCTCGATCTTGCGGGCCCGGTCCACCGTGCGGCGGTCGTCCTCGGAGAGTTCGTCCAGACCCAGAATCGCGATGATGTCCTGCAGTTCCTTATAGCGCTGCAGGGTGCTTTGCACGGCACGGGCGGTGCGGTAGTGCTCATCACCCACCACGGAGGGCTGCAACATGGTGCTGGTGGAATCCAGGGGATCCACAGCGGGATAGATGCCCTTGGAGGCCAGGCCGCGGCTCAGCACGGTGGTGGCGTCCAGGTGGGCGAAGGTGGTGGCGGGAGCGGGGTCGGTGAGGTCGTCCGCAGGCACGTACACGGCCTGGATCGAGGTGATCGAACCTTCCAGGGTGGAGGTGATGCGCTCCTGGAGGGCACCCACGTCGGTGCCGAGGGTGGGCTGGTAGCCCACAGCCGAAGGCATGCGGCCCAGCAGGGCGGACACTTCGGAACCGGCCTGCACGAAACGGAAGATGTTGTCCACGAACAGCAGCACGTCCTGCTTGTTCACGTCGCGGAAGTGCTCAGCCATGGTCAGAGCCGAGAGACCCACGCGCATGCGGGCGCCGGGGGGC